>NZ_JBIAGU010000041.1:0-81889 GCF_042869935.1 Kitasatospora sp. NPDC006697 | reverse complement strand
GGTGTTGTCCTCGGGCATCAGGTACGGCGCCGAGGCGTACCAGTTGCTGCTCAGCGCACCGGTGGCGGCGACGGTGGACGCCGCCTGCGCCGAGGCACCGGTGGCGAAGCTCGCCACGGCGCCGGCCAGCAGGCCGAGCGCGGCCACCACGCCGAGCAGCGGGGAGCGGCGCCGGGCGGGCGTGGAGGCAGGGGTGGGGGTGGGGTGTGCGGGTCGGGCTCTGTCCATCTGACGGCCTTTCGAGGAAGGCGGACGTGGGGGACCAGCGGTCGCAGCCGCCGAGCGGATTTCAGAATGGACTAGACCAGCCAGCGGATGTCAAGAACGCCGCACCCTTGACATACAGTTCGTCGACGCAGTGGTCGGAGCTCGAAAATCCGTCAGGAAACCTGACTGACAATCAATTCCCGCGGTGCCGGCCCGCCGCACCCCGGCGGGCCACCCGGAGCGGTCAGCCGTCGATCGCGTCCAGCTCGGCCAATTCCCTCTCGGTCAGCTCGAGCTGACCTGACGTCATGTTCTCCTCCAGGTGTGCCAGGCTGGTCGTGCCGGGGATCGCCAGCAGGTTGGGCGCCTTGGCCAGCAGCCAGGCCAGCCGCACCTGGGCGGGGGTCGCCCCGTGCGCCTCGGCCACCGCCCGCACCGGCGCCAGGTCGCTGCCCGCCGCGGCCGCCTCCCGCTGGGTGCCGGAGATCGAGAAGTACGGCACGAAGGCGATCCCCTGCGCCCGGCACAGCTCCAGCAGCCCGCTGTGCTCGGCGGCCCGGTGGTCGAGGCTGTAGTAGTTCTGCACGCAGACCACCGGCGCGATCTCCTGCGCCTCGGCCAGGTGCCGCGGGTGCACGCTGGAGACGCCCAGGTGCCGGATCAGCCCCGCCTGCCGCAGCTCGGCCAGTGCGCCGAAGTGCTCGGCGATCGACTCCTGCTTGATCCGCCGCAGGTTGACCACGTCCAGGTGGTCCCGGCCGAGCTGGCGCAGGTTCTCCTCCACCTGCCCGCGCAGCTGGTCGGGGCGCGCCAGGTCCAGCCACTCCCCCGAGGGGCCGCGCCCCGGGCCGACCTTGGTGACGATCACCAGCTCGTCCGGGTAGGGCGAGAGCGCGCTGTTGATCAGTTCGTTGGCGGAGCGCAGCGCCGAGAAGTAGAAGCTCGCGGTGTCGATGTGGTTCACGCCCCGCTCGACGGCGGTGCGCAGCAGCCGGATCGCGTGCGCCCGGTCGATCGGCGCACCGGCCGAGTTGCCGGCCATGCCGTTGCCGCCCAGCCGCATCGCCCCGTAGCCGATCCGGTTGACCGTCAGGTCACCCAGCTGCCCAGTCCCCGCACCGTCCGCCTGCCCGTTCGTCAAAGCCGCTCCCTCGTCGCGGCGCCCGCCCCGTGCGGGCGCCGGACCTGGAGTATGGTGCGCGCCCGACCCGCTCCGGAAGATCGACGGGGCGGGGAGAGGATCACAGGGGAATCGGGAACGATCCTCTCCACCCGCACCGTTGGATCCGGTGTGAGGGCGGGACGGAACGGGCCCGGCACCGGGGCGGTGCCGGGCCCGTCGCGCTGCGGGGTACGGCGCCCTCAGACGCTCTCGCGCTCGGTGACCCGGGTGACGGTGCGCTCGACCACCCGCCGGTGGCCGCGCGGGTGGCGGGTCAGGGTGTAGCCGCCGATGCCGGCCAGGCCGGCCAGCACCGCGCCGCCCAGGGTCCAGAACCATCGGTCGTTCCAGCCGGAGAACATCCCCGAGTACCAGTGCGACACCGTCGCGACGGGCGCCGCCACGGTCGCCCCGCCCGGGGTGGCCGCCGCGGTCGGGGTCGGCGCGGCGGTGGCGGCCGCGGCGCCCGGGCTGCCGGTGGCCCCGGGGTTCACCGGCGGCACCAGCGGCGCCTTCAGGTCGCCGCCCTCGGGCTGCGCGTCGTCCGCGCTGCCCTTGGCGGCGACGTGCACCTGCACCTGCACGGCCAGGCCGAGGTCGTTCTGCGGCGCGTCGCCGACGGAGAGCCGGACGTAGTAGCTGCCCGGCAGCGGGTCGGTGGACCAGGGCTCGGCCCAGGAGCGGATCTGCCGCAGCGTGCAGCTCAGCGCCAGGGTGCCGGTGGTCCGGTCGGCGGTGCCGGTCTGCGGGCCGGCGGTGCAGGCCTGGCGGCGGCGCAAGCCGTCGAAGAGCTCGACGTTCCAGGTCTGCGGGCCGTGCCGGTCGGTGGCGGCGGGCAGGCCGATGGTGACCGAGACGGTGTCGGTCTGCCCGGCCGAGGCGCCGAACGCCCAGTACAGGTAGTCGCCGGTGGAGGCCGTCACGGTGGCGTCCTGCCCCTCGGCCATGGTGGTGGCGGTGAGGAAGGAGGTCCCGGCCGTGCTGACCGGTGCCATCGAGCCGGAGGCGGTGGGTGACGGGCTGTCGGCCAGTGCGGCGGGCGCGCCGGCCAGCGCGAGGCCGGCGGCGAGCAGCAGGGTGGTCAGGGTACGGCGCATCGTCAGTTCTCCTGCCAGACGGCGATCCGCCAGCGCGCGATCCAGCCCCAGAGCAGTCCGGTGACCAGTCCGGCGCCGGTCAGCACCAGCAGCATGATCCAGCCGCGGCCGAGCCCGAGGGCCGGACCGTCCGGCGTGGGCGAGGCGGCGGTGACGGCCACGGTCAGCTCGACCGGCAGGCCGGGGTCGGTCTGCACGCCGGGCTGGCCGGCGAAGGAGTTGCTGACCACCAGGCAGACCACCCGGTCGGCGCTGCCGTTGCCGGTGCCGCCGGTGCCGCCGTCGGTCGGCGAGGCGCTGCTGTCCGGCGCCGACCAGCGCAGGCCGGTGGAGGCCACGTCGATCCGGCCGCTGCCGGCGTCGGTGCCGCGCACCAGCTCCTGGCCGGCCGGGTCGGTGGCCTGCAGCAGCACGCCGTAGTCGCGGGCCACCGCCCGGTCCGGGGTGACGCTGACCGAGGCGCGCAGCTCCTGACCCGCCTTCACCGGCACCCGGTAGACCCGGTGCTCGGCGAACTTCTCCCGGTCGGCGTAGACGCCGGCGGTGAGCAGCGGGGCGGTGGTGCACTGGTCGGTGCCGGTGACGTTGGCCGGGGTGGCCCGGTAGCTCTGGTCGGAGCGCTTGACCAGCTGGTTGACCCGCTGGGTGAGCTGCTGCTGGGTGTGCACGTCGGTGTAGGTGCCGCCGGTCGCGTTGGCGATGCAGAGCAGTTGCTGGCGGACCTTGTCGTCGTGCGCCAGGCCGAGGGTGTCCACCACCAGGTGGGTGCCCTGGGCGGCGAGTTCGCGGGCCACGTCGCAGGGGTCCGGCGGGGCGCAGTCGTCCTCGCCGTCGGTGATCAGCACCACCCGGCGGGTGGCCTGGCCGGTGCCGAGGTCCTGGGCGGCGCCGCGCAGCGCCAGGCCGATCGGGGTCCAGCCGGTCGGGCGCAGGGTGGCGACGGCGGTCTTGGCCTCCACCTTGTTGGTGTGGCCGATCGGGTAGAGCACCTTGGTGTCGGTGCAGCCGTCGGTCTTGTCGCTGGCCGGGTAGGTGGCGCCGAGGGTGCGGATGCCGAACTCGGCCTCCGGCGGCAGGGCGTCGATCACGTCGTCGATGGACTGCTGGGCGACCGAGATCCGGGTGCGGCCCTCGATGTCGGCGGTGCCCATGGAGCCGCTGACGTCCAGGACCAGGTCGACCCGGGGCGCGTCGTCGCCCCCGCCCTCCTGGGCCGTGCTGGGGCTGGGCGTCGGGGTGGGGCTGTCGGCGATCGCCGGGAACACCCCGAGGGTGGCGA
The DNA here is from genome assembly GCF_042869935.1 of Kitasatospora sp. NPDC006697. Classification (NCBI taxonomy): domain Bacteria; kingdom Bacillati; phylum Actinomycetota; class Actinomycetes; order Kitasatosporales; family Streptomycetaceae; genus Kitasatospora; species Kitasatospora sp. NPDC006697. The sequence continues at coordinate 78,144 of NZ_JBIAGU010000041.1, read as the reverse complement.
AGGCGGTGGTCAGCAGGGCTGTCAGCAGCGCGGCGGCACGGCGGCCGCCGGGCCACCGTCGTCGGATGATCATCACGGCGCGCATCCTATGGACCATCAGCTGACGGAAGCCAATGCGAGCCCGGCTCAGTGCTTCCGGAACGCACCGGTCCGGTGCCCCGCACGTCTGCGGGGCACCGGACCGGGAGCTGGTGACCGATCGTCAGCAGGCGACCGGGACGTCCACGGTCACCGGGCGGATGCCCCAGCCGTAGGAGTAGACGTCGAAGGTGGCCTGCACGGTCGAGCCGCAGGGCGCGGTCGCGGTGAGCGGGCCGAACTGCAGGGTGGTGCCGTTGAACACCGCGTTCTGCGAGAGGCTGCCGAGGCTCGCGCCGCCGTCGACCTGGGCGCTCAGCAGACCGGTGAGCTGCAGACCGGTGGGGGCGGGCACGCCGGCCGGGGCGACGGTGCCGGTGAACGACACGGTGCCGCCGTCGACGGTCGCACAGACCCGGGCCTGCAGGCTGTTACCGATGGCCGGCGAGCCGCAGGTGGTGGTGGCGGCAGCCTGCGCGGTGCTTGCGGCCTGGGCCGGAGCCACGCCGACCAGGGCGAGGCCGGCGGCACCGACGGCGAGCAGCAGAGCGCGGGACATGGGAATCACTCCTTGTATGACATGTGACATTTCATTTACCTGCGCAAGTGAGAACCTGCCAGCCGGTCAGACCGGCCGGGGGTTCAGCAGTTGATCGGGACGTCCACAGTGGTGGGCGTGTTGAACCACGGGTAGGTGCTGATCGAGAAGCTGGCGTGCACGGTGGTGCCGCAGGCGGCGGTCACGTTCAGCGGGCCGATCGTGAGGGTGGAGGCCTGGAAGACCACGTTCTGCTGGGCGGTGCCCAGGTTGCCGCCGCCGACCACGTCGGCACTCAGCGTGGTGCTGGTCTGCTCCGGCGCCGGCGGCCACGGGGTGCCCGGGCTCGGCGGGCCCGCCAGGGCGATCTGGCCGGTCAGCGAGACGCTGGTGCCGCTCACGGTGACGCAGAGCGGGGTGTTGTGGCCGTCCTGCAGGTGCCAGTTGTTGCAGGTGGTGACCGGCGCGGTGTCGGCCTGGGCCGGCGCGACACCGGCGAACAGCAGGGCGGCGGCACCGGCGGCACCGGCGGCGAGCATCAGGACGCGGGACATGATGGTGCTCCTTCTCTCGTTACTGGAAAGGGGCTTCACGCGGCGAGCCAAGGGGTTCGCCCGGTGTTGCAATGTGATATTTCACTAACTCAGCGTACCCGACGCATCGTCAGAATGAACAACCCCCGGCGAGGAGATGAAAACACGTCAGCACACAATCACCAAAAACGAGAGCGCCGTCACCACGCGCTGCGCCCGACAGGATGAACCAAATCGGACAAAAAGGACGCACTAGTCATATGATCCGAACTGTTGTCGCCGCGCCGACCGCCACGTACTCCGCGTGACGGCCGCAGAAGGGAAGCCCGATGGACAACTACCCTCTACTCAACCTGTTCTGGACGATGCTGGAGTTCTTCCTCTGGATCCTCTGGTTCTTCCTGCTCTTCAAGGTGATCAGTGACATCTTCCGCGACCACGACCTGAGCGGCTGGGGCAAGGCGGGCTGGCTGGTGTTCGTCATCCTGCTGCCGTTCCTGGGGATCTTCGTCTACCTGATCGTGCGCGGGCAGGGCATGGGCAAGCGGGACGTGGAGCAGGCCAAGCAGTCCGAGGCGGCCTTCCGCTCCTACATCCGCGACGCGGCCGGCACCGAGGGCGGCGGCGCCGGCGGGGCGTCCAGCCACGTGGACGAGCTCGCCAAGCTGGCCGAGCTGAAGCGGACCGGCGCGATCTCGGAGCAGGAGTTCCAGAAGGCGAAGGACAAGCTGCTCGCCTGACGGAGCGCCCCCCGTCCCACCCGACCGACCCCGGGGCGGTGCCCCGCGCACCGCCCCGCCGGAGGCCACCGATGGACCCGCAGCCGGACCCCCCTGACCGGCCATTACCCGCCGATCGCCGATCACGGGCTGATCGGCGACCTGCAGACCTGTGCCCTGGTCTCCGCCGCCGGCAGCCTGGACTGGTTCTGCAGTCCGCGCTTCGACTCCCCCAGCGTCTTCGCCGCCCTGCTCGACGCCGAGCGCGGCGGCCACTTCACGATCACCGCCGAGGCGCCCGGCAGCACGGTCCACCAGCTCTACCTGGCCGACTCGGCGATCCTGGTCACCCGCTTCCTCACCGCCGACGGCGTGGGCGAGGTGATCGACTGCATGCCGATCGACCGGCCGACCGACCCGAGCAGCCGGCACCGGATCCTGCGGGGCATCCGGGTGGTGCGCGGCAGCGTCACCTTCACCATGGAGTGCCGGCCGCGCTTCGACTACGGGCGCCGGCCGCACGAGCTGGACCTGGACAGCCAGGGCATGGCCCGGTTCCACGGCGCCGGCCTGGCCGGCTACCTCCAGGCGGTCGGCCCGGTCTCCCTGGAGCGCGACGGCCAGGACGCCACCGCCCGGATCACCCTGCACGCCGGCGAGCTGGCCTGCTGCTCACCGTGGACGACGCCGCGGCCGAGCCGCCCTATCCGGTGGACCGGGAGGGGCTGACCGCCGAGTCCGAGGCGCTGCGCTCGTTCTGGCACGGCTGGATCAGCCGCTGCACCTACCGCGGCCGCTGGCAGCAGACGGTCTTCGCCGCCCTGCTCGACGCCGAGCGCGGCGGCGGCGGCGAGCGACTGGGCAACTTCCCACAGGCCTTCACCCACCTGGCGCTGATCCTGGCGGCCCAGGCGCTGGACCAGGAGCTCGACCGCGCCGAGCACCGCTGACCCGCCGGGGGGCCCGCGTCCGCTCGCTCAGCCCAGGCCGGCCAGCAGTTGCTCCAGGTTGTGCGCCGCGATGCCCCGCATGACGGCGCGGTCGCCCGGGAAGCCGCCGTCCAGCAGGCGCAGGGGGCCCGCCACCAGGGAGAGGCGCATGGCCGGCTCGTAGAGCGCGAGGCGGTGCGGGTCCAGGGTGGCGGTGGCCAGGCGGGGGTAGTGGTCGCGGAAGCGGATGCGCAGGAAGACGTGCTCCCACTCGACGTCGAAGTACATCAGGCCCTCGATGTCGATCAGCACCGGTTCGCCGCGCCGGTCCACCAGGACGTGGTCCGGGCCGAGTTCGCCGTGGATCAGGCGGTAGCGGGTGCGCGGGCGGATCTCGGCGGCGCGGGTGTGCAGCAGGTCGGCGACGGCGCCGCGGACCGCGGCCAGGCGGGGTTCGCGGTCGGCGGCCTCGGCGAGGTCGCGCAGTGCGCGGTCCAGGACGAGCTGTTCGCAGGTGGTCGGCCCGGTCACGGGCTGGGCCACCTTGCCCATCCGGGGTGCGGTGTCGCCGTGCAGGACGTCCAGGGTGTGGGCCAGGCGGTCGAGCACCGGTCGGGCGGCGGCCGGGTCCTGCTCGAGCATCGGCTCCAGACTGCCGAGCGGCAGGTCCTCCACCAGGGCCAGGTCGGCCGGCAGCAGGGTGTGGCTGCGGTCGGCGTGCAGCAGGCGCGGGGTGCGCAGGCCGAGGCTGTCCAGGCGGTGGTGGGCGGCTTCGAAGAGGTCCAGGCCGGAGGGGTGCGCGAGCGGGTCGCCGGCCGCCGCCGCGTGGTCCGGCCGCTCGGGCCAGAAGTCCTCCTCGGCGGACCAGAGGTAGGCGATGACGCTGGCGCCGCCGTCCAGGTGGAGCCGGTAGACGCCCTTCTTGCTGCCGCCGGTCAGCCGCCGCAGCCCGTCCAGGCGGTGGCCGAGCACCTGCGCCACCGCCCGGCCGAGCGGCTGCCGCACCGCTTCCTCGCGTTCGCGTTCCACCAGCGCACTCATCGATCCGGCTCCCCACTAGGTCGAAGGAGCCATTCTGCCAGTCGCGGAGCGGACCCGCCGTCAGCTGTTGCCGCCGCCCCCGTGCAGGACCGCGATCGCGATCAGTACGCCGACGACCAGGTTGGCTATCTCCAGCCAGCCGAAGATCCTGGCCCGGCGTGCGTAGCGCTCCTGCTCCCCGGTGCCCGGCAGGGCCCGGCGGGCCTTGCCGCGGTTGGTGAGCCAGAGGGCGATGAAGATGACATCGAGCATGGTGAACCCCCGAACCCGGCGGGCGGGTTCGAGCGGCGAACCGGCCCGCGTGGATATGCCGGTTCCCAGGGTTCACCCCCGCCTGCGCGGCGGCCATGACGACTTCGCAACAGCTCTGCGACAGCCTGGCAGGCGATCAAGAGGGGCGTCTTCCGTTCGTACCACTATCGTTCGTGTCATGTCGACAGGACGGCGTGGCAAAGAGCGAGTTGACGTGCCGTCAGCCTGCGCCCGTTGAATTTCCGCCGCATTCCGCGCAGGCTTTATCGCAACCGGAACGCCGACGAACTAACGGAGCCCTCATGCGCATTCGCTCGCTCGCCCTGGCCACCGCCGCCGTCGCCGCGGCCGCCATCGGGATCGCCCCCGCCGCCTCCGCGACCACCACCGGCGGCACGCCGTTCTCGCTGACCATCGGGACGGCCACCGCCACGGGCACCGCTCAGTACATCGACACGGGCAGCTCCAGCCGGGACATGCTGGTCACCGGGACCATCACCAACACCGGCAGCGGCTGTTACGAGATCCTGCCGACCAACTACCTCGGCGGGTTCTTCCTCACCAGCTACAACGGCGGAGGCATCTGCGGCCCCGGCACCTTCACCATCAACTACCGGCTGAAGGGCACCTTCCAGGGCTACGTCTACATGTGCGAGGCCACCACGGTCTCGAACACCACGGGCACCGCCGACTGCACCCAGAACTGGGTCGGCCCCGTCACCGTCAACTAAGGGATTCCTCATGCGTATTCGCGCACTTGCCCTCGCCACCGCCGCCGTCGCCGCGGCCGCCGTCGGGATCGCCCCCGCCGCCTCCGCGACCACCAGCGCCGGCTACCCGTACACGCTGACCGCGGGGACGGCCACCGCGACGGGCACCGCCCAGTACATCAACGTGAACGGCACCCAGAAGGACATGCTGGTCACCGGGACCATCACCAACACCGGCAGCGGCTGTTACGAGATCCTGCCGACCAACTACCTGGGCGGGTTCTTCCTCACCAGCTACAACGGCGGAGGCATCTGCGGCCCCGGCAGCGTCAACGTCAACTACACCCTGCCGGGCACCTTCGAGGGCCTCCTCTACATCTGCCAGGTCAGCTCGATCCCGAAGGACAAGTACACGAACAACTGCATCGAGGGCGGCGCAGGCGCCGGCCCCTTCCGCGTGGGCTGACCGGCCCGCACCACGCAGGAGCCCCCCGGAACGCCCCGGGGGGCTCCTGCGCGCTCCGGCCGGCCGGCGCCGTCCGCCGCGACCCCGGTTCCGGACGCCGTTGACGATATGTCACTTTTCGTATTCGAACAAGCACCATTCGTGAGCGACGGAGTGTCAGAATCGGCAGAGATTGTGAACTCCGACCCCTATGGATCCGGGCAGGTGATCGATATGATCCGTTCCTGCCAAGCGCGCCCGCGGTCCGTGCCATCCGCAGCGGCCGGCGCGGCCTGCCCTGGCCGCGTGCCGGGCGTGCTCACGAAACACCACCCCAGGGGGGTACATGAAGATCAGTCGTGCCCATCGGCGTGCCGGCCTGAGCGCGGCGGCGATCCTGCCGATGCTCGCCGGTGTCATCGCCGTCGGCATACCCAGCGCCCAGGCCGCCTCCGTTCCGAACGGACGCGCCGCGCTGGCCGGGACCCACCCCGACTGGACCGCGCAGGCCGCCGACCAGGGCGCCACCGCCGACTCGGCGCAGGTCAGCGCCCGGGTCTACCTGGCGGGCAAGGACCCGCAGGGCCTCACCGCCTACGCGCAGGCGGTCTCCGACCCGAACTCGCCGAGCTACGGCAAGTACCTGACCGCGCAGCAGGCGCAGGAGCGCTTCGGCGCCACCAAGCAGCAGGTGGACGCGGTCACCGGCTGGCTGAAGTCGGCGGGCCTGACCGTCACCGACTCCACCGAGCACTACGTCGCGGTCTCCGGCAGCGCCGCCGCCGTGCGCGCCGCCTTCGCGACCTCGCTGCACGAGTACCGCGCCAAGGACGGCCACACCTACCGGGCGCCCGACCGCCTGGCCTCGGCACCGGGCGACCTGGCCGGCGCGGTCCTCACGGTGACCGGCCTGGACAGCGCCCCGCACCTGGCCACCCCGCAGGACACCCTGCCGGGCCCGGGCGCGGGCTTCCGCAACACCGGCCCGTACTCGACCTACTTCGGGTCGAACACCGCCACCACGATGCCCGACGCCTACGGCACCAAGGCGCCGTACGTGATCCACGGCTACACCGGTGAGCAGCTGCGGGCCGCCTACGGCGCCGGCAAGTACACCGGCCGGGGTGTCACGGTGGCGATCACCGACGCCTACGCCTCGCCGACCATGGCGACCGACGCGGCCAACTACGCCCAGCGCAACGGCGACGCGCCGTACCGCCCGGGCCAGTACCGCGAGGTGCTGCCGGCCGCCTGGAACAGCACCGACGCCTGCGGCGCCTCGGGCTGGTACGGCGAGGAGTCGCTGGACGTCGAGGCCGTGCACGCGATGGCCCCCGAGGCGAACATCGTCTTCGTCGCCGGTGCCTCCTGCAACGACCCCGACCTGCTGGACGCCCTGAACAAGGTGGTCGACCAGCACCTGGCTGACATCGTCTCCAACTCCTGGGCGGACGTGGAGGCCAACGCCACGGCGGACAGCCAGGCGGCCTACGACCAGACCTTCAAGCTGGGCGCGATCGAGGGCATCGGCTTCTACTTCTCCTCCGGCGACGACGGCGACAACGCGGCGTCCACCGGCACCAAGCAGGTCGCCACCCCGGCCGACTCGGCCTGGGCGACCGCCGTCGGCGGCACCTCGCTGGCGGTCGGCAAGAACGACAAGTACCTGTTCGAGACCGGCTGGGGCACCAAGAAGGCCGTGCTCTCGGCGGACGGCAAGAGCTGGACCGACTTCCCGGGCGCGTTCAACGGCGGCGCCGGCGGCGGCACCAGCACCCTGGTCCCGCAGCCGTTCTACCAGGCCGGCATCGTGCCGGACGCGCTGTCGAAGGCCAACGGCAGCACCCCGATGCGCACCCTGCCGGACATCGCGGCGGTCGCCGACCCGAACACCGGCTTCCTGGTCGGCCAGACCCAGTCCTGGCCCGACGGCTCGGTGAGCTACGACGAGTACCGGATCGGCGGCACCTCGCTGGCCGCGCCGGTGATCGCCGGTGTGCAGGCGCTGGCGCAGCAGGCCCGGCAGCGGCCGATCGGCTTCGCCAACCCGTCGATCTACGCCCGCTTCGGCACCCGGGTGCTGCACGACGTGACCGACCACCCGCTGGGTGCCGGTGACATCGCGCAGGTCCGCGTGGACTTCGCCAACGGCACCGACGCCTCCGGCGGCACGGTGGCCTCGGTGCGGACCATGGGCAAGGACAGCTCGCTGTCGGCGACCCAGGGCTACGACGACGTCACCGGCGTCGGCACCCCGGCGCCGGGCTACGTGAGCTCGTTCGCGCTGCGCGGCCGCTGGGGCTGGTAGTAGCTGCGTCCTTCGGGGCCGCTCCCTTCGGGGGGCGGCCCCGTCGGCGTTGCCGGGGTCAGCCGTGCTAGCCGGTGCGGCGGTTGACGGCCGGCCGGAGGCCGGTGCCGAGGACGAGTACCTCGTACGACCTGACGAGGCAGCGACACATCGCCCTGTCAGATCAGGTGCTCACCCGTCGGCTGCGCCGGCATCGCCCGCACCGGGTGCTTGCTGAGGACGGAGACCCGGTTGAAGGCGTTGATGGTGATCGCCACCCAGATCACCGCCGAGATCTGGTCCTCCGTCAGTGCCTCCCGCGCCTCCGCGTAGGCCCGCTCCTGCAAGGCGGCGTCGGCCGGTGCGGTGGTGGCCTCGGCGAGGGCGAGCGCGGCCCGCTCCGCCGGGGTGAACAGCTCGGTGTCCCGCCAGGCGGCCAGCACGCCGAGCCGCTGGGTGGTCTCGCCGGCCTTGAGCGCGGCGCGGGTGTGCACGTTGAGGCAGAAGGCGCAGCCGTTGAGCTGCGAGGCGCGCAGGTTGATCAGCTCCACCAGCCCGCGCTCCAGCCCCGCCTCGGCGGCCGTGCTGCGGACCGCCTCGGCGGTGGCGAGCAGGGCGCGGTAGGCCTGCGGGCTCTGCTTGTCGACGTAGACCCGCCGGCGGGCGGGGGCCACGGTGGTCGGCTCGGTCATCTCAACTCCCCTGCTGGCCGCGGCGGGCGGCGTGGGTGGGGGCGTCGGGCACCGTCGTGGGCCGGCCGACGGCGAACTCCTTGCGGAGCACGGGCACCACCTCTTCGCCGAGGATGTCGAGCTGCTCCAGCACGGTCTTGAGCGGGAGGCCGGCGTGGTCCATCAGGAAGAGCTGGCGCTGGTAGTCGCCGACGGCGTCCCGGAAGCCGAGGGTGCGCTCGATGACCTGCTGCGGGCTGCCGACGGTCAGCGGCGTCTGCTCGGTGAAGTCCTCCAGCGACGGGCCGTGGCCGTAGACCGGCGCCTTGTCGAAGTACGGCCGGAACTCCCGTACCGCGTCCTGGGAGTTGGCGCGCATGAATACCTGGCCGCCGAGCCCGACGATGGCCTGCTCGGGCGTGCCGTGGCCGTGGTGGGCGAACCGGGTGCGGTAGAGCTCCACCATCCGGCGGGTGTGCTCCTGGGGCCAGAAGATGTTGTTGTGGAAGAAGCCGTCGCCGTAGTAGGCGGCCTGTTCGGCGATCTCCGGCGAGCGGATGGAGCCGTGCCAGACGAAGGGCGGCACGCCGTCCAGCGGGCGCGGGGTGGCGGTGAAGGACTGCAGCGGGGTGCGGAAGCGGCCCTCCCAGTCGACCACCTCCTCGCGCCAGAGCCGGTGCAGCAGTGCGTAGTTCTCGACAGCGAGCGGGATGCCCTGGCGGATGTCCTGGCCGAACCAGGGGTAGACCGGGCCGGTGTTGCCGCGCCCGAGCATCAGGTCCACCCGGCCGTCCGCGACGTGCTGGAGCATCGCGTAGTCCTCGGCGATCTTCACCGGGTCGTTGGTGGTGATCAGCGTGGTCGCGGTGGAGAGGATGATCCGCTCGGTGCGCGCGGCGATCCAGCCGAGCATGGTGGTGGGCGAGGACGGCACGAACGGCGGGTTGTGGTGCTCGCCGGTCGCGAAGACGTCCAGGCCCACCTCCTCCGCCTTGAGCGCGATCGCCAGCATCGCCTTGATGCGCTCGTGCTCGGTCGGTGCGCGTCCCGTGGTCGGGTCGACGGTCACGTCGCCGACGCTGAATATGCCGAACTGCATGGGGTTCCCGCCTTCTCGCGGCTTGGTGGGGCCGGGCGTCGCCGCCCGGCCCCGGGCTGGCTCTACCGGGTGCCGCTCAGAGGCCGAAGCGCTCGCGGTGCGAGGCGGGGACCAGGTCGGTGTACTCCGGGTGCTTGCCGATCCAGCCGCGGATGAACGGGCAGTAGGGCAGCACGGCGAGCTCCTGCTCGCGCACGGTGTCCAGCGCGGCGCGGGCCAGCCGGCCACCGAGGCCCTGGCCCTCGAAGCGGGGGTCGATCTCGGTGTGGATGAAGGCGATCTCACCGGCCGACCGGTGGTACTCGGCGAAGCCGGCCAGTTCGCCGTCCACCTGGATCTCGAAGCGGGACTTCTCGGCGTTGTCGACTACCTGGGGCTCCACGGTTCCTCCTGGGGTGGGTGCGTCTTCAAGATCCAGTGTAGTTGAAGACTAAACATTTGTCGCCCCGCCCCGCCCTCCGTGTCCCGTCGTGCCCTGCCCCGCCGCGCCCCACCACCACCCTCCGTCACACGGGGTAGGGCTCGGCCGCGCGGGCGGCGCTCAGCGCGCCGGCCCACCAGCGCAGGTGGTCCAGCATCGACGTGGCCTGACCGGCCGCCCCCTCGTCCTGAGGGCGGCCGTCGGTCCAGTTCAGGTAGTAGTTCGGGAACGCCACGCCGCCGCGCAGCGGGACGGCGTTCAGCTCGGTGAGCACGTTCTCCAACTGCTGCACGGCGTGCCGGCCGCCGGACTGCCCGCCGTAGCTGACGAAGGCCACCGGCTTCGCCGTCCACTGGAAGAAGTGCCAGTCGATGGCGGCCTTCAGTGCGGCCGGGAAGCTGTGGTTGTACTCGGGGGTGACCAGCACGACGGCGTCCGCCGAGGCGAGCGCCTCGGTGAGCGGGGCCATCCCGGCGGGGCGGGGGTAGCCGTCTCGGGCGAACAGCGGGGACTCGGCGGGCAGTTCCAGCGGAAGTTCGATCTCCGCCAGGTCGACCAGCTCGACCTCGAAGCCGCCGTGCGCGGCCGCCTGCTCCGCCAGCCAGGCGGTCACCACGGGGCCGAACCGGCCCTTCCGCACGCTGCCGACGATGATCACGAGCTTCGGTGTCTTCTTCTCCATGGCCACCACCCTCGGCCCGGCCCGCCGCGACAACCAGGCCGCGTTCAGACTGGCCCCCGCAGGGCCACGCTGCGGCTCACCGGCCCGCCCATGCTCGCCGCATGGGAACGCCACTGGGGGACTTCATCCGCGCCAAGCGCGACAGCATCCAGCCGGAGACGCTGGGCCTGCCGGAGCGCGGCCGCCGCCGCTCGCCCGGCCTGCGGCGGCTGGACCTGGCCCCCCGGGCCGGGGTGAGCGTGGAGTACCTGACCCGGATCGAGCAGGGCCGCGACCGCAACCCCTCTCCCCCCGTGCTGCACGCCATCGCCGACGCGCTCAGCCTGGACGCCGCCGAGCGCGGCCACCTGCGCTACCTGGCCAAGATCACCGGCGGCGAGTGCCCCGAGCACTACCGGCCCGTGCCGCCGGACCGGGCCGTCCGGCCCGAGGTGCTGCGCACCCTGCGGATACTGGAGCCGGGCGTGGCGGTGGTGGCCAACCGGCTCGGCGACCTGCTCGCGCACACCACCGGCTCAGGCGAGCTGGAAGTCGGGCTCGGCGGCCGGGCGGTAGAGCGTGGTGACGTCGCCGACCAGGCCGGGCTGGGTGAGGTCCAGCCGGGCGCAGTGGTCGAAGTCCACGGCGTCCAGGGTGGTCCAGACGATGTCGGGGCGGAACGAGGACTCGAAGGCGTAGATCCGGTTGGTCAGGTCGGCCAGGGTGCGCCAGCGGGTCATCGAGACGTTGGGCCGCTCCGGGTCGGGCGTCCCGGCGGGCTGCGCCGCGTTGCGCAGCACGCTGAGCAGGGAGGCGTAGCCCTCGGCCGGGGTCTCCGGGCGGGGCAGCCGCGCCAGGTAGTAGGCGGCCCGGACGAACCGGTCCTCGGGCGCGGTGCCGCCCGGCAGCGGCCGGTCGCCGCCGAGCCCGGCGAACTGCCGCTGGTGCTCCAACTGCTCCTCGAACGGCGGGGAGTTGGTGACCACGGTGTACTGCGGCCCGTGGTGGATCACGGGCCGGCCGGCCAGGATCTCGATCACGGCGGAGTCGCCGCCCGCGTCGTCCAGCACCAGGTGGACGGTGGAGAAGGTACCCGCGTGGGGGTCGTTCTGGCCGAGCACCTGGTAGCCCTCGGTGGCGGCGACCGCCTCGGCGACGGTGGCGCAGGTGTCGAGCAGGTACTGCGCCCAGAGGGCCGCGCTGAGTCCGGGGCGGTGCGGCTCGCGCGGGCCGAAGTCGGACTCGGCCAGCCAGAGCAACTGGGCGCCCAGTCCGGCCTCGTTGATGCCGTCGGTGCTCGCCTGGTCGTAGGCGAGTGCCGCCACCGAGCCGTACCGGGCCGTCCAGCGCAGCGGGTTGGGGTCCGCCTCGGCCGCACCGCTCCGCTGGGCGCCGCGCGGCAGCACCCAGAGGTTGGTGTGGAGCGTCTGCTTCCAGTCCATGTTGCGGCCGACCAGGACCGGCTGGCCGTCTGCCTGCCAGAGAACACGAGTGCACATAACGGACACTCTAGGCAGCATCGCCGCGAAAGCTGCGGCCCGCGGCGGCCGTGTCGCGGGGTCAGGCGGTCGGCGGCAGGTAGTAGGCGCGCTGGTGGGCGGCGACCGGGGCGGACTGGTAGGTCCAGATGCCGGCGGCCGGGGCGGGGCGCTCGCCGAGCAGGTCGAGCAGCAGCCGGCCGGCCTCGCTGCCGGGGTCGGCGACGGTCAGCCGGGTGCGGGCGGCGGCCTGCGGGTCCAGTTCCGGGTCCAGCAGGTGGAGTTGGTAGGGCTGGTAGACGTTCATCGGGCCGGCCAGCAGCCGCCCCTGCTCGTCGGTGCCGTAGCCGGTGACGGGCGCGCCGGCGGCGGGCTCGGCGGGCAGGCCGGCCGGGTCGGCGTGCAGGGTGAACAGGGTGTGCTCGCGCTGCCGCAGCGAGCCCTCCGGACCGGCTTCGGCGTCGCGGCAGTGGATGGTCCAGCTTCGGTCTTCCGAGAGTCCGTTGAGGGAGGGCAGGGAGACCTCGAACCAGCCGGGGTGCTTGGGCTCGGCGTACAGCCGGCGGCCCGCGTCGATCGCGTGCGGGTTGTCGCAGACCACGTGCAGCCGGGCGATGCCGAGCAGCTTGGTCTGGTCGACGCCGCGCGCGTAGTCGGGGTAGCCGAGCCGGGGCAGCCGGTCGGCGGTGCCCCGGGGGTGGGCGATCACGTTGATCTCCACCTCCTGGGTCATGCCGCCGCCGAACGGGTACTGGGCGAAGTACAGCTGGTAGTTCACGGAGACGCAGGCCAGTCCGTCGAACTCGGCGGCCGCCAGCCCCGGATGCTGCTTGGCCAGCACCGCCCGCACCGGTTCGGGGTCGACCAGGTGGTCCACCCCGACGATGTGCAGGGCACCGTAGTGGAAGGGGAGTTGGTAGGGCTCGGGCACCGGCGGCAGGGGCATGGCGTGGGTCACGGGTGGTCGGCTCCTTCGGCGGCGGCCTCGGTGCGGGCCGGGTCGGCGGTGGCTCGGTGCAGGCGGACGGGGCGGCGAAGCTCGGCCAGCTGGTGGTGGATCCGTTCGGCGCTGCGCAGGGCGAGCGCCGCCATGGTGAGGGTGGGGTTGGCGGTGGAGACGGTCGGCATGCTGCCGCAGCCGACGGCGTAGAGATTGGGGTGGTCCCAGCAGCGCTGCCACTCGTCGACCACGGAGTCGGTGGCCGTGCTGCCCATGATGTGGGTACCGGCGCCGTGCCCGGCCGCGCGGTAGGCGTACTGGCGGCCCTGGTGCTCGAAGGCGCCGGGCCAGGCCGGGCCCGGCTCGTAGCGGGTGTGGTCCTCGGCACCGAGCATCCGCATCAGCTGCCCGGAGACGGCGGCGGCGGAGGCGATGCCGCGCTTCACCCAGTCGGAGAGGTCGTAGTGCACGGCCGGCCGGGGCAGGCCGAGCGGGTCGCGCAGCCGGGGGTGCAGGGTGATCCGGTTGCCGGGCTGCGCCTCCTGCTCCATCTCGAACTGGAAGGAGAACTCCCGCCCGATCCGGTCGCCCGCGGTGCGGCGCAGGTCGGCGCCGAGCAGGCCGCGGCTGTCCGGACCGCCGGTGCGCAGCAGTTCGGCCAGTCGCTGCTCCGGGCCGCCGAGCGCCCAGCTCCAGCCCCAGTTGCCGATCTCCACCCGGAACGGCGCCCGGCGGGCGCGGGCCGGGCCGAATCGGAAGCCCTCCAGGCCGGAGGTGGAGCCGGGGCCGCGGTACGGGCCGATCCGACGGGGCATCAGGCCCCAGGTGAGCAGCACCGGATGGTCCATCAGGTTGCGGCCCACCTGGTCGCTGCGGTTGGCGGCGCCGGAGAGCAGCAGCAGCCGGGCGTTCTCGATGGCGTGCGCGGCGAGCACCACCACCTCGGCCTCGGCAGCGGCGGTGCGGCCGTCCCGGGTGCGGTACTCGACGCCGCGGGCGCGGCCGTCGCCGGCCAGCAGCACCCGGGTGACCACGGCGCGGGTGAGCAGTTCGACCGCCGGGCTCCACCGCCGCTGGGTGCGCAGCGGCGTGTACTTGGCCTGGGCGGGGCAGATCGGCACGCAGCTGGCGTGGCCGACGCAGACCGGGCCGGCGGCGGGGTCGGTGGTGCGGGCGGCGGGGGTGCCGGTCACCCGCAGCCGGGCGGGCAGGTCGGCGGCCGGGTCCCGGGCGGTGCGGCCGTCGAGCGCGCGGGCGATCTCCCGGTCCAGGTGGCTGGGCGGCACGGCGGGCATCGGGAACCGGTAGCCCTCCGGCAGCGGCAGGCCGACGGCGGCGCGCTGCTCCGCGGCGTCGGCGGCGACCCCGAGGGCGGCCTCGGCGGCACGGTAGTGGGGCTCCAACTCCTCGTACCCGATCGGCCAGTTGCGGCCGTGTCCGAAGTCGCCGGCCCGGAAGTCCTCGGGGTGCATGCGCGGGGTGAGGCCGGTCCAGGTGAGCCCGGTGCCGCCGTTGGCGCGCAGGTAGCCGGAGGCGTAGGGCAGCGGGCCCCGCTGGACCAGGTAGGCGCTCTCGGGGGTGGCGGCGGAGAGCTCGGTGACCTCGGCCGACGGGGCGTTGTCGGCCTGCCGGTACGGGGAGTTCGGCGTCTTGACGGCGGCGGTGCGGTAGCGCTCCAGCGCGCTCTCGTGGTCCTGCTCCGGGCCGGCTTCCAGCACCAGGACGCGCCGGCCCCGGTCGCCGAGCTCCTTGGCCACCAGGCTGCCGGCGATGCCGGCGCCGACGATGATCACGTCCCACCGTGGCCTCACCGCAGCACGGCCCAACTCCCGGCCCCGGGGGCATCGGTGGCGGGCGGCCGGCCGCCGAAGGTGCGCCAGACCAGCGCCTGCGCGTAGGCCCGGGCGGAGACCGGCGCGGCCGCCTCCCCTGGTGGCGGCGGCCAACTGCCCAGGTACCAGAGGTGCGCGACGGCCTGGGCGGCCTCCGCCCCGGCCGTACCCGGTAACAGCTCCCGCAGCCCGGACTCGCCGAGCCGCCGGACCGTCAGCTCCCGGTACTCCCCCGCCATCCCGGTGGCCGCCAGCTCCGCAGCCGTGAAACCGGTCAGGACCGCCGATAACGCCAGGAACTCCTCATCGGTGACGGTCATCCCACCCTCCCCTGATATCGCCATGGCCATGACGACCACCGGGGAAGCCTTCCTCCCCGCTGCCCGCCCCATGCCTGCCGCCCGTGTCGGGTGGATCACACAGCGCTCACGGCGCCAGGCGGGCCAGCAGCTCGTCCAGCGTCGCCATCTCCTCGGCGGGCAGCGCGGACAGGGCCGCCGGCGGGCGGCCGAGGACCTCCTCGGCCCGCGCCGCGAGCTCGCGGCCCTCGTCCGTCAAGCTGACGACCTTCACCCGGCGGTCGTCAGGGGCGGTGGTGCGGACGACCAGTCCGCGGCGTTCGAGTTCGTCGACGATCACCGTGGCGTACGGCTTGTCGGTGAAGAGCTCCGCCGCCAGGGTGCTCATCCGCATCGGCTGGCGGGCCAGCCGGCGCAGGGCCCGGGCGCGGGCGAAGCTCAGGCCGGTGACCTCGACGACCCGGCGGCGCCGGTCGTCGGAGTCCAGTACCAGGTGGCGCATCCGGGCGTAGATCCGGGCGGCGGTGTCGTCGTGGGCTGCGTCGTCGTTCATGGCGTGGTGATCGGCGTCCTGGGGTCGGTCGGGGTGAGTCGGTCGGCGACCCGGTCGGCCGTCTGCACGGCGCGGTTGCCGGTGGACAGGATACCGAGCAGCACCACCAGCACCCCGAACCCCACGATGATCCACCATCCGGCGTGGCTGGCCTGGGTGAAGCCGCCCTTGAGCGGGCCGTGCACCGAGGAGACCACCACCGAGACGATCACCGCCACCCCCAGCGACTGCCCGGTCTGCCGGCTGGTGGAGGCGACCGCCGCCGCCACGCCCGCCTGGCTGCGCGGCATCCCGGAGACCGCGGTGTTGGTGATCGGCGCGTTGATCATGCCGAAGCCGATGCCGAACACCACGTAGGCGGCGAGCAGTTGCAGCAGCGGCGTGCGGGTGGAGAGCCCGGTCAGCAGCAGCGCGCTGAGCGCCATCGCGACCCCGGAGACCAGCAGCGGGAGCCGCGGCCCGCGGCTGCCGACCAGCCGCCCGGAGACCGGTGCGAGCACGGCGGCCGTGCCGGCCAGCGGCAGCACGTAGAGCCCGGCCCGCAGGGCGCTGTAGCCCAGCACGTCTTGCAGGTAGAGGGTGTTGAGGAAGAGGAAGCCGGCCAGCGAGGCGAAGCCGCTGACGGCGATCACGGTGGCACCGGAGAGCGGCAGGCTGCGGAAGAACCGCGGGTCGATCAGCGGTTCGGCCACCCTCAGCTCCCAGAACACGAAGCCCACGGCGGACAGCGCGGCGACCAGGAACCCGAGCAGCGTCCGGGTCGCCGTCCACCCGGCCTCGGGCGCCTCGATCAGGGTGTAGGTGAGCAGGCCGAGCAGCACCACCATCAGCACCTGGCCGACCGGATCGGGCCGGCGCGGCCGGGCGGCCCGGGACTCCGGCACGTAGCGCTGGGCCAGCGCCATCGCGGCCAGTCCGACCGGGAGGTTGATCCAGAAGATCGCCTGCCAGCCGACGCTGCCGACCAGCAGCCCGCCGATCACCGGCCCGAGCGACATGCTCACCCCCGCGACGGCGCCCCAGACGCCAATCGCCCTGGCCCGCTCGGCGGCTCCGGTGAAGGTGTTGGTGATGATGCCCATGGCGACCGGGTTGAGCATCGAGCCGCCGGCGGCCTGGACCACCCGGGCCGCGATCAGCCACTGCAGGCCCGGGGCCAGGCTGCAGAGCACCGAGCCCAGGGTGAAGAGCGCGAGGCCGATCTGGAAGACCCGGCGGCGCCCGAACCGGTCGCCGGTGGAGCCCGCGAGCAGCAGCAGACTGGCGATCACCACGGTGTAGGCGCTGATCACCCACTGCAGGCCGGAGACCGAGGCGTGCAGGTCGTGCTGGATGGCCGGCAGGGCGACGTTCACGATGGTGTTGTCGATGCCGACGATGAACAGGCTCATGCAGCAGATGGCGAGGATCAGGGTCCGCCGGGCGGCGGTGGGTTCGAGGTCGTTCGGTGGCACGGTGACTCCCCCAGTTGGTTATATGAGCACAACAGTTACGACTATACAATCATTCCCGGGGGTGCGGGTGGACAGCAGAACGGCCCGGGCGGAGCGGCATCGCCGCTCCGCCCGGGCCGTCGCCCGGTGTCACTTCCAGGGGAACCGGTACGCCCGGTAGGTGTTCACCCCGCTCGGGAAGCGGGCGTTGAAGAGCAGCTTGCCGGAGCGCCCGAACTCCGAGACGTACGGCAGCGAGCCCCAGCCGACGAAGGTGTGCCCGTCGCGCAGCGGCTGGGCGTTGCCCTGCGAGGAGGCGCTGAGGCCGGCGGGCTGGTCCTCGCTGCGCACCACGGTGGCCCGGTGCGTGCGGACGTCCAGTTGGACGGTGACCACCCGGCTGTACGGCAGTTCCTGCACCGCGCCGGTCCCGGTGTTGGCGGCGCCCGCCGACTCGTTGTCGAAGAAGCTGTAGCGCCCGCCGCCCAGCGGCTCCGGGTCGTGCTGCCAGGCGAACGGCGCGCCGGCCGCGTCCAGCCGCTGGCCGTCGGCCGCCTGGACGGTGAACGAGCCGGCCTTGCCGCCGAGCTGCCAGTTGATCCGGCCGCTGCGGCGGTCCACCTGGTAGGTGGTCCAGGTGTTGCGGGCGTCCACCAGCAGGCTGCCGTCGCCGTCCGGCTTGACCGCGTTGACGTGGAACCAGTCCCAGGGCTGGTCGGGCGAGGCGGGCAGCGGCTGCTCGCTCTGGGCGTACGGCACGTGGTCGGCGCTGTTCCACTGGAAGAGCACCTTGCCGGTAGGGATGTCGATCTCCTGCACCACGCCGTTGAGCACCTTCTGCGCGGCCGGGCCGCCGATCGAGCGCAGGTCGGCGGTGGACTGGGCGTAGGCGAGGATCAGCGCGGTGTTCCGCGGGGTGATCAGGAACTCGTGGCCGTCGGCGGTGTAGCCGTTGCCCGCCCGGACCTCGGCGATCTTGCGGTAGTGGTCGTCGTAGACGTAGTCCACGCCGGAGGCCGGGCCGCCTAGGCCGGTGCCCTGCCACCAGGTGAGCACGGACTTGCCGCGGTAGGTCTGCTTGCGGAAGTCGGCGGCCTCCTGGCCCGCCGGCACCCGCTGCGACCAGACCACCCGCCGGCCGTCCGAACTCAGGATCTCGACGCCGCTCGCATAGGCCGGATCGGCCGAGTTGGGCGAGAGGAAGATGTCGCCGGGCGCGGTGCCGGGCTGGTCGGTGAGCACGGTGACGGGCGGGAGCGGGCGGGTGTCGGCGCCGGCCGCGGCGGAGGCGGGCAGGGCGCTCGCGAGGGTGGCGGCGGCAGCGGCGGCGAGGACGGCAAGGGTGCGCTTGGGCATGGCGGATCGGTCTTTCCGGTCGGAGGCGTGACGGAGCGCCCGGGCACGGCGGATGGCGCGTGCCCGTGGGGCGGTGGGTCGCAGTCGGGTGACGGTGCGTCAGCTGCTCAGCGCGGCGGGCGGGAAGCCGCCACCGGGCCCGGGAGCAGGGGGAAGAAGCGCGCGCTCAGCAGGCGCGACAGGCAGCGGAACAGACGCGCTGGAGGTCGATGTGACCGCGCGTGGTGAGAACCAGGGTGTTCTGCCGCATGCCGGCGAAGCTAGCGGCCGGCGGCGCGGACCGTCAACCATCCGTCCGGATGGTGGGCAGCCGCCGCTCGCACCTCGGACGGTGCGAGCGGCGGCAGCAAAGCCGACGATCCGTCAGGAGTCGTCCTGCGCCTCGAGGAAGTACGCGTAGGCCGTCGAGTCGGCCTCGACCGACAGCAGGCGTTCGACCTCCGCCAGCTGCAGGTCCGAGAGCGGGAAGCTCGATCCGATCAGGTCCGGGTAGGGACCGACCAGGCGGGCCGCGTCCGCCTCGCCGAAGTCCGCCGGGAGCTCCCACTCGACGGCCAGGCTGTCGTCGCTGCGGTCGAAGCCGAGCACCACCCAGATCACTTGTTGCACGTCCTTCCCTTGACGGGGCCCTTGAGCTGCTGGCCCGTGTTCGGGTCATAGGCTCCCAGGTGCTTCCCCTGCTTGTCGTACATCTCGATCTCGCCGTGCTGCGAGTCCCACTCGTAGATGTTGTTGCTGTCCTCCCAGCGCGGCCGCAGGCCGCCGCCGCGCTGCACCGGGGTCTTCGGGGTGGCCCGGCGGGCGTTGGGGAAGCCGGGCAGGCCGCCCTTGGGCGGGGGCTGGCGGGGCTGGATGGCCCGGCTGCCGGGGGCCGGGGTGCTCGGCGTGCCGCCGCCGCTGCTGTTGCCGCCGCCGCTGTTGTTGTTGCCACCGCTGTTGCTGCCGCCCGACCGGCCGCCGCCCTTCTTCTTGGCGAGGCCGAGCGGGTCGATCTCGTCGAGCGGGTTGGTGACGTAGGCGTAGTGGTTGGGCGCCGGAGCCAGCCCGAGCGGGTCGGGGGCGGTGAACCGCGCGGTCTGCGGGTCGTAGTAGCGGTGGAGGTTGTAGTGCAGCCCGGTCTCGTCGTCGTGGTACTGGCCCGGGAAGCGCAGCGGGCAGTCGGTCGCTCCGTCGCCCGCGGTGCGGACGGTGCGGCCCCAGAGGGTCGCCGTCCGCTGCCAGACCACCGTGCCGTCGGCGGCGACCAGTTCGGTCGGGGTGCCGACGAGGTCGGTGACCACCGCGTGGTGCCGCTCCCGCACCGTGCCGTCGGCGCCGCGGGTCCGCTCGACCTGCGCCACCGGCGTCCAGCTCTCCGGCTCGTACTCCCAGGTCAGGGTGGTGACCGCGGGCCGGCCCTCGGCCTGCTCGCCCTGCTCCGCCAGCACCTCGCCGTCCCAGCAGAACCGGGTCTCGCTCCGGACCGTGCCGTCGGCGCCGATCAGCCGCTTGGCGGTGCGGCGGCCCAGCGGGTCGTAGACGTACTGCCAGCGGTCGCCGTTCGGCACCCGGGCGTCGGTCAGCCGGTCGTGGGCGTCGTAGCGGAACTGCCAGCAGCGCTCCCGGCCGGACAGCGTCCGCTCCCGGCGCCTGGTCAACCGGCCCTGCTCGTCGTACTCGTAGCTGCACCGGCCGGCCCGGCGCAGCAGCATGCCGTCGAGCGTCCGGTCACCCGAGGAGTCGGCGGCCGGGTCCTGGCCCGCCGCCGCGTGCAGCAGGTTGCCGGTGCCGTCGTAGGCGTACTCCTCGGTCCGGCCGGCCGCGCGGGCGGCCGTGACCTGGCCCAGCGGGTCCAGCTCGAACTGCCGCAGGCCCTCGCCGTCGGTCTGCGAGGCCACCGCCCCGTCGGCGCGGTAGGTCCAGCTCCGCTCGGGCAGCAGCGCCGCCTCGCGCCGTCGGCTCAGCAGGAGTTGACGGGACGTCAGGCGGCCCTGGCTGTCCCGGCCGCTGGTCAGCTCGACGTCCTCGCCGATCCCGCGCCGCACCTCGTGGCCGGTCGGGCCGTAGCCGAAGGCGAGCCGCAGCCCGGTGGTGTCCACGGCGGTCACCTGGTGGTTCGCGTCGTGCTGCCAGCGGGTGACGGTGCCGCCGGGCGTGCGGCGCAGCACCCGCCGGCCCAGCCGGTCGTAGCCGTTGACCAGGGTCAGGCCGTCGGCCGCCTCGGTGAGCACCCGGCCGACCGCGTCGTGGGTGAACTCCAGGACCACGTCGGCGTTGTGGGAGTGGACCAGGTTGCCCGCCGGGTCGTAGCGGAACTCGGCGCGGGCCCCGCTGTCGGTGGTCTGGCCGACCACCCGGCCGGCCGCGTCCCACTCGTAGGCCACGCTCTGGCCGGCGCCGTTCGTCCGCTTGGTCAACTGGCCGGCGGCGTCGTGCTCGTAGCGCACGGTGCGGCCGTTGCCGTCGGTCTCCGACGCCAGGTTGCCGGCCTGGTCGTAGCCGTACCGCCAGGACCGCCCGTCCGGGTCGGCGACCTCGACCAGGCGCAGTTCGGCGTCGTAGCGGTACTCCCAGCGGCGGCCGTTCGCGTCGGTGCGGGCGGTGGTCAGGCCGAAGCAGCCCACCTCGTACCTGGTGCGGCCGCCGGCCGCGTCCAGGTGCTCCACCAGCGCGCCCTCGGGGTCGTAGCGGCGCCGCTCCTGGCTGCCGTCGGGCAGCACCCGGCGGGCCGGGCGACCCTCGACCGTCCACTCGTACCGGGTCACCTGGCCGAGCGCGTCGGTCTCCGCCGTGATCCGGCCGAACGCGTCCCGGGCGTAGCGGGTGGTGCGGCCGAGCGGGTCGGTGAGGGCGGTCGGGAGTCCGGCCGGGTCGGACTCGAGCACGGTGGACCGGCCGTCCGGGTCGGTGACCGAGCCGAGCCGGCCCGCGTCGTCGTAGCCGTAGCGGGTGGTGGCCTCGGCCGGGTCGGTAGCGG
Organism: Kitasatospora sp. NPDC006697; assembly: GCF_042869935.1. Taxonomy (NCBI): domain Bacteria; kingdom Bacillati; phylum Actinomycetota; class Actinomycetes; order Kitasatosporales; family Streptomycetaceae; genus Kitasatospora; species Kitasatospora sp. NPDC006697. Next base: position 56,913 of record NZ_JBIAGU010000041.1, on the reverse strand, counting down.
CCAGGCGGTTGCCGCGCTCGTCGTACTCGTAGCGCCAGGTCGCCCCGCCGGGCAGGGTGAGCTCGGTGGGCAGGCCCAGGCGGTTGTAGCTCGCCGTGCTCACCGCCCCGTCGGGGTACTCGATCCGGACCACCCGGCCGTGCGTGTCGTGCTCGTACCGGGTGGTCCGGCCCAACTGGTCGGTGAGCGACCGGACCTGTCCGTAGCGGTCGTGCTCGGTCTGCACGGTGTGGCCGGCCGGGTCCACCACCTGGGTGAGGTGGCGGTGTTCGTCGTAGTGGTAGGCGGTGCGCCGGCCGAGGCCGTCGGTGACGGTGGTGACCCGCGCCCGGTCGTCGTACTCGAACTCGCCCGCGAGGGCGCCCTCGGACCCGTGGCCGCGGCCCACCCGGCCGTCGGCGTTGTACTCGTAGGCGTACCAGAAGCCGTTGCGGTCGGTCCAGGAGGTGATCCGGTCCGCCGTGTCGTACTCCAGGACCTGGGCCAGGCCCGAGGAGTTGGCGACCTCCACGAGCCGGCCGCGGATGTCGTAGCGGCAGCCGAGGACGGTGGTGCCGAGGCCCTGCCCGGTGCCGTCCAGCACCCGCAGCGCCTCGATCCGCGGGTCGGCCGCGGTGTGGATCACGTCCACGGCGACCCGGTAGCCGCCGGAGTGGCGGATCTCGGTGGGCAGGCCGCTCTCGTCGCGCAGGAAGTCGATCCGGTGGCCGTTCCGGTCGGTGATCCGGTCCAGCCTGCGGTCCGGCGAGGCGCCCCCGTCGGCGGCGTCGAAGTGCCGGGTCCAGCCGGTCTCCGGGTCCTCGATCCGGATGCCGCCGGTCTGCGCGTCCAGGACCAGCGGCCAGCGCGCCCCGTACGCGGGCAGCACCGGCGCGCCGCCGGCCGGCGCCAACGGGTAGTGCAGGATCTGGGCGTCGTCGCCGGCGTAGTGGATGCCCGTCGCGTCCATCCGCAGGCGCTGGTCCAGCGTGGAGGCCCAGCCCGGGCCGAAGAGCCGGCCGTGCCGGTAGCCGGAGGCGTACGCCCGGCCGAGCACCAGCGGGAGCAGCCCCGGCAGCTCCAGGTCCACCTCGGACATGATCATCTGACCGGAGACCACGTCGACCGGGTCGCAGGCGGTCGTACAGCCCTGGCTGCCCTCGGACGGCTGGCCGCCCCCGTCCCCGTCCGCGCCGGCGAGCTTGGGCCCCTCGTCGTCGGGCCGGCCCCCGCCGGGGAGCTTGGGGTCGCGCGGGACGTCCTTCTCGGCGTCCTTCTTCACGCCGTTGAGGATGTCGTCGAGCTCGCCCTTGTGCTTGGCGTCGGTCTCGGCGGTCCGCTTGGCGACGGTCTTCAGCTTGTCCGCGGCCGAGTGGTAGAAGTCCTTGACGGCCTTGCCGGCGTCCTGGGCCAGCGCCTTTCCGAGCCGCTTCGCCGCGTCCTCGAGGGCCTTGACGATCTGGTTGCTCATGTGAAGTCCACCCCGGCAAGCCTGCCGCCCAGGGCCCGCGCGTGGTCGGCGACCTCCTGCGCATGGCCGGCCATGATCTGTGCGTGGTCCTCCAACCCGGACGGGTCGATCATGAACTGGTCGCCCGGACCGGCCGTGCCGTCCACGCCCAGCACCCCGGAGACCGCCTCGAAGGCCAGGCCGCCGACGGCCTTCTCGACCACCGAGACCAGCGGGCCGATCGCCGCCTCGATCACCTGCCCGATGATGTACTGCTCGAGCTGCTGCTCCAGGTAGTCGGTGATCTGCTCGGCGCCGTCGATGATCGCCGCCATGCCCACCTCGGCCAGGCCGAAGGTGGCCACCGCGGCGGCCTGGTCGGCGGCGAACGTCACGGCCAGCGCGCCCAGTTCGCCGATCGCCTGCCACTTCATGGCGACGATGGTGTCGGCGGCCGCGTCCAGTGCGGTGGCCACCGTGTGGCAGGTGCTGACCAGTTCGGTCATGTGGCTGGACGACAGGTGCGCCCAACTCGACACCAGGGCCTCGTAGGAGCCGCCCTGGTAGTGCGCGGACAGATTGTCCACCGTGCTGGTGGCCTTCTGGTGCGTACCGTCCACGTTGTCCGCGAACTCGCGTACATGCGACGCGAGTTCGCGGACCTTGTCCTCGTTCACGTTCGGCCAGGCCACTCCGATGAACTGCAGCATCGTCACGACCGGGCCGGGCAGCTCGATGGCCATGGCAGCCCCTGTCCCCCGTTGTCCCCCGTAGTCAGGGGTCCGACCATAGCGCAGACGCCAGGGCGGCCAAGGCGGTTGCGTGAGGAGAGTGAGCGGGGATCCGGAGCGTGCGGGGTGGGTGCGGTGACGCCGGGGCGTCGGCGTGTCAAGGCGTCAGCGTGTCACGGCGTCAGCGCGTCACGGCGTCAGCGCGTCAGGCCGGCGGGAAGTCGCGGGCCTTCAGCTTGGCCATCCGGCCGTCCGGGTGGTGGAAGACCACGCCCTCGGCTCCGCTCTCGGCGGCGAGGGCGAGCACGAAGGCGCGCAGCGCGGCGTGGTCGCGGGCGGGCGGGGCCAGCACCTCGGCGGTGGCGTGGCGGAGCAGTTGGTGGCCGGTGCGGCGCTCCGGGTTGCCGTTGAGCTTGGGGCCGACCAGCTCGTAGCTGCCGGGCGCCCGGTCCGCACCGGCGGCGACGGCCTCGGCGTGGAAGCGGGCGAAGGCGGACTGCGCGATCGGCTCCCAGCCCACCGTCTTGCCGGTCACCGGGTCGGTCTGCACGGCGCGGTAGCCGGCCGGCGGCTGCTTGCCGGGCTTGACCTCGCGGCGCGCCCACCAGTTGCCGTCCTCGTCGAGCAGGACGCAGGTGCCGTCGTACTTCCGGGTCGCCGTGCCCTCGCCCGCGAGCACCCACTCGCATCCCGGGGTCACCTCGGAGGTGACGTACCGCCGGTCCTCGGGGTCGCGGTGGAACAGCGTGGGGATCTTGCGCATGGGCCTCTCCTTCCGGGAGATCCGCGGGAGTGTGACGGGAGTGCTGCGCGGATCATCCTGGACCGGCCGGCGGGGTGCGGAAAGCGGTTTTACGGCCGGGGCGGCCCGAGCGCGCGGCGCAGCGCGGCGCCGAAGGCCTCCGGGTGGGTGGTGAGGCCGATGTGCCCGCCCGGGAAGTGGTGAAGCTTGCGACCGAGTTGACGGGCCATCAGCGCGGCTGGCCGGGCCAGCAGTTCGCCGTCGTACTCCTCCCCCGCGGCGAGCACCAGGCGGTCGGCGAGGGCGGCCAGGCGGTCCAGGTCGGGGACGTGCGCCATGAAGCTCGGCACGATCCGGCCGATGAAGTACTCCATGCCCGGCGGGAGTTCCACCTCGGAGCGGACGGGCTCGGGCGGTTCGGTGCCGCTGATCCCGGCCGCGAACGCGGCCAGTGCCGCCGCGGCGCCGTGCGAGGCGTCCAGCTCGCGCACCCGGGCAAGCAGCGCGCGGTGGACGGGGGCGTCGGGCAGCACCTCCACCAGCGGCGGTTCGTGCGCCACCAGCCGGGCCACCCGGTCGGGGTGGGCGGTGAGCAGTCGCAGCCCGACGATGGCGCCGGAGCTCGCACCGAAGACCCGGGCGGGTGCGCCGGGCGAGAGGTGGTCCAGCAGCCGGCGGGCGTCCTCGGCGTGCTGCGCGACCCGCTGGTGGGCCGCCGGGTCGTCCAGCGGGCTGCGGCCGAGACCGCGCGGGTCGTAGGCCGCCACGGTGTACTCGGCGGCGAGACGGTCGGCGATGCCGTCGAAGGCGGCCGCGCCGCCGGTGCCGCCGGGGATCAGCAGCAGCAACGGGCCCTGGCCGCGCACCTGGTGGAAGAGGGTGGCGCCGTCAACGCGCAGCATGCCGTCGGTGGCGTCCGGCCGGGTCATCGGGGTGCTCCGTTCCGGGGTGCGGGCCAGTTGCGCAGCAAGGTGTCCAGGGCGTCGAGGGCGCGCTCCCAGGAGTCCTGGGCCGGGCGCTGGTGAGCGAAGCCGCCGGCGGCTTCCAGGGCGACGAAGCCGTGGAAGGTGCTGCGCAGCAGGCGGACCGCGTCGGTCAGGTCGGGCTCGGCGAGGCCGTAGCCGCGCAGCATGCCGTAGGTCAGCTCGATCGCGCGGCGCGGTCCGGGGGCGGCGGCGACGAGCTCGGGGTCGATCTCGACCGGGAGCTGGGTGGCGAGGTAGCGGCCGGGGTGGCGGTGGGCGTAGGCGCGCCAGGCGTCGGCGTAGCCGACCAGGGCCTCCTTGCCCGCGCGCCCGGCGGTGGCCTCGGCGATCAGCAGGGTCTTCTCGTCGGCGGCGAGCAGGGCGATCCGGCCGCGCAGCTCGTCCAGGCCGCGGACGTGGCCGTAGAGGCTGGCGTCCTTGACGCCGAGGCGGGCCGCGACCTTCGCCATGGTGAGGCGGTCGAGCCCGAGCTCGTCGGCGAGTTCGGCGGCGGCGAAGGTGACGCGTTCGGCGGTGAGTCCGGCGCGGGGCATGGGGCTCCTCTGGTTGACCCTAGGGGTACTAGTTTTATCCTAAGACCCCTAGGCCAGCCAAGTGGATTCGGCGCCGCTTCACCCCAGCACCGCCCCCGGCTCGCCCGCCGCGATCGCCGCCAGCGTGCGGAGCGCGGCACCGAGCGCCGCCGGCGGCGGCGAGGCGAGGCCGATCCGGACGGCGTTCGGAGTGGTGCGCGGATCGGCGGCGAAGGCCTCCGCCGGGGTGATGGCGATGCCCTGCCGCGCGGCGGCCGCCACGAAGGTCTCGGCCCGCCAGCCGGCCGGCAGCTCCCACCACAGGTAGTACGAGCAGGGGTCGGCCCGGACCCCGCGCTCCGGCAGCAACTCTTTGGCAAGCAGCTGCCGCTGCGCCGCGTCCGCCCGCTTCGCCCGGGCCACCGCGGCGACCGTGCCGTCCCCGATCCAGCGCACCGCGGCCTCCAGTGCGAACCCGCTCGGCCCCCAGCCCCCGGACCGCAGCGCCGAGCCGACCCGTTCCCGCAGCGCCTCCGGCACCACGGCGAAGCCGGCGGCCAGACCGGGCGCCAGCCGCTTGGAGAGGCTGTCCACGAGCACCGTGCACTCGGGCAGCAGGGCGGCCAGCGGCGCCGCCTCCGGGCGCAGGAAGGACCAGATCGCGTCCTCCACCACCGGCAGCTCCGACTTTCGCAGGGTGTCCGCCAGTTGCTCGCGCCGCTCGGGCGGCAGGGTGCCGCCGAGCGGATTCTGCAGCCGCGGCTGCAGGTAGACGGCGTGCAGCGGCGCGGCCCGGTGGGCGGCGGCCAGCGCCTCGGGCAGGACGCCGTGCGCGTCGATCGCCAGCGGGACCAGGGTGATGCCGAGCCGTCCGGCGACCGCCTTCACCACGGGGTAGGTCAGCTCCTCCACGCCGAGCCGGCGCCCCGGCGGCACCAGCGCGCCGAGCGCGGCGGCGAGCAACTGCCGCCCGCTGCCCGCGAAGAGCAGCCGCTCCGGCGGCACGCCGCCGCCCAGCAGCTCGGCGAAGGCGCGGCGGGCGGCCGGCGTGCCCGCCGCGCCGACCGGGCGCAGCGCCGCGTCCAGCGCGTCCGGGCGCAGCAGCGGGGCGAGGCCGGCGGCGAGCAGGGCGGACTGCTCGGGGACCACCGGGTAGTTGAGCTCCAGGTCGACCGCGGCGGCGGCGGGCTCGGCGAGCGCGATCCGCGGGTCGGCGCCGTCCCGGCCGGCCCGGACGAAGGTGCCGCGGCCGACCTCGCCCACCACCAGCTGACGGCGCACCAGTTCGCGGTAGACCCGGCCCGCCGTGGAGGCGGCGATGCCGTGGCGGCGGGCGAAGGCGCGCTGGGTGGGCAGCTGCTCGCCGGGGCGCAGCCGGCCGTCGGCGATGGCGGCGGCGAGCTCGTCGGCGATCCGGCGGTAGTCGTCCATCGGGTGCTTCCCTCGTACGGGCGGGTCCGGCGCGGATTGCACCGAGTGCAAAGTCATCATTGCACCGACCTGGTTCCCGGCCATAGCCTCGCCGCATGGACGCGCTGACCTCCGCCGTGGACGCCCACGCCCTGCTCGGCATCGCCGCAGTGGCCCTGGGCATGGTGCTCACCCCCGGGCCGAACATGATCTACCTGGTCTCCCGCTCGATCGCCCAGGGCCGCCGGGCCGGGCTGCTCTCGCTGGCCGGGGTCGCCACCGGGTTCCTGGTCTACCTGACCGCCGTCACCGCCGGGGTGGCCGCGCTCTTCGCCGTGGTGCCACTGCTCTACACGGCGCTGAAGCTGGCCGGCGCCGGCTACCTGCTCTGGCTCGCCTGGCAGGCGGTCCGGCCCGGCGGCACCGCCGTCTTCGCGCCCAGGGAGCTGCCGCCGGACCCGCCGCGCAAGCTCTTCGCGATGGGGTTCCTGACCTGCCTGCTGAACCCGAAGATCGCGATCATCTACGTCTCGCTGCTACCCCAGTTCGTCCGCCCGGAGCGCGGCCACGTCGCCGCGCAGAGCTTCCTGCTCGGGCTCGTCCAGATCGCCGTGGCGGTGACGGTGAACGGGCTGATCGCGCTCAGCGCGGGCACCATCGCCGGATTCCTGAACCGGCGGCCGGTCTGGCTGCGGATCCAGCGCTACGTGATGGGCACGGTGCTGGGTGCGCTGGCCCTGCACCTGGCGGCGGACCGGGCGAAGGCCGTGGCCGTGTAGGGCGGTTCGAGACGCTTGGCGGTGGTCAGGTCTCGCGCTCCGGCCGGTACTGGTCCTCGGTCAGCCCGAAGGTCCAGGCCACGCCGGCCCGGGCGGTGCGGATGGTCGGCGGGACGCGCAGCCAGTAGGTGCGGAAGCTGCCGTCCGGTTCGGCTGTGGCGTTGACCACCTCGACCATCACCACCGGCTCGTCGTCCGGGAGTTGGATGCGCCACAGGACGCCGGTCCGGTCCCGGTGCAGCGGCTCTGCCCCGGAGTCGGTCAAGTACCGCTCGTATCCGTAGTGTTCCAGCAGCACCCGGCGCAGCTCGGCGTTCTCCTCGGCGCGGATCCGCTCCGGGGTGAGGTCGCCGAGGGTGGCGAGGAAGTCCGGCGGTACCGGCATGCCGTGCCAGGCGTGCAGGGCGAAGCCGTCGGGGTAGGCGAGCGCGGGGCCGTCCGGGCGGTCGAGCCGGCCGGCCTCGTCGCGGTGCAGTTCGGTCGGGCGCTCGGTGAGCAGCACCACCCGCCGGTACGGCCACCACCAGCCGGCACTGCGGGCCAGCTCGGCCAACGGCGCCAGCTCGCCGTCCAGTTCGCCCGCCGCGTCGAAGGCGGCCAGCCAGGGGGCGTCGTGCTGGCCGAGCACCGCGTCCAGCAGCACCTGGCGGACGGCGGCGACGGCGGACCGCAACTCGACCCGCGCTCCCCCGCCGTGCAGCGCCTGGCCCACCGCCGCGCGCACCCGGTCGGTCAGCGCCTTGGTGCCGGGCCGGAGTTCGGCGCCGGTCAGGGCCCAGAGGCCGGACCAGCCGACGGCGCCCAGCCGTTCATGGGCGCGTCGCCGGGCCCGCTCCCAACTCCTTCGACTACGCGGTCGACGCCACCGAGGTCCGGGCGATCATCGACGACTACGTGGCCACCCGGGAGTTCGGCCACGCCGAGGTCGGCCGCCGCCTGACGCCCGAGGAGTCCCGCCGCCGCCACCTGATCCAGTCCCTGCTGCAGGCCGACGGGTTGGACCTGGCCGGCTACCGGCAGCGCTTCGGCACCGACGCCACCGCCGACTTCGCCGGGGAGCTCGCCGGGCTGGGCATGCTGGAGCAGACCGCCGAGCGGCTGCGGCTGACCCCGGAGGGCCTGGCGCACTCCGACGCGATCGGCCCCGCCCTCTTCTCCGACCCGGTGCGCGCCGACATGGCCGCCTACCGCCCCAAGTAGCCGCCGTGACCGCCCGGTTCCTCGGCCTGCCGACCCCGACCCCGACCCCGACCCCGCCGCCGCCCGCGCCCGCGCCCGCGCCCGCCCAGCCGGACGGCCCGCTCGACCTCAGCATCCTCTACCGCGGCCCGCTGGCCTCCTGCGACTACGACTGCCCCTACTGCCCGTTCGCCAAGCGCCGCGACACCCCGGAGCAACTGCGCGCCGACCGGGCCGCGTTGGCCCGCTTCACCGACTGGGTGGCGGCCAACCGGCAGGACACCCTCGGCATCCTCCTCACCCCGTGGGGCGAGGGGCTGACCCGGTCCTGGTACCGGGAGGCGATGGTCCGGCTGAGCCGGCTGCCGCAGGTGCGCCGGGTGGCGATCCAGACCAACCTCAGCTGCCGCACCGACTGGCTGGCCGAGGCCGACCTGGACACCCTGGCGCTCTGGGCCACCTACCACCCCGGCCAGGTGACCGAGTAGCGCTTCCTCGCCAAGTGCCGCGAACTCCTTGCGCTGGGCGTCCGGTTCAGCGTCGGCGTGGTCGGGCAGCCGGAACACCTGGAGGCCGCCCGGCAGTTGCGCGCCGCACTGCCGCCGGAGGTCTACCTCTGGGTGAACGCCGCCGAGGGCCTGGCCTACACCGACGCGGAGGCGGCCGACTGGACCGCGCTCGATCCGCTCTTCGCCTTCAGCCGGCACGCCCATCCGAGCGCCGGGCAGCCCTGCCGCACCGGCGAGTCGGTGGTCTCGGTGGACGGCGACGGCACCGTCCGCCGCTGCCACTTCGTCCGCGAACCGCTCGGCAACCTCTACGACGGCTCCTACCGCGCGGCGCTGCGGCCCCGGCCCTGCCCGCTCGCCGTCTGCGACTGCCACATCGGCTACGTGCACCTGGAGACGCTGCCGCTGCACAGGCTCTTCGGCGCGGGCGTACTGGAGCGGGTGCCGCCGAGCTGGTGACCGCGGCCGGCTGTGCGGCAGCGGGGTGAAGCAGCCGCGGCCACCGGTCCCGCCTGCTCGCTTTGCCGCACGGCAGGGCTTAGAAGGGTTGCACTCCCCCGAACCCGACGTCGGAAGGCAGTGCATTGAAGGTCACCGGAAACCTCCCCGGCTCCCCGTGCTGGGCGCAGTTGAGCGCCAGCGATCCGGAGGCGGCCAAGCAGTTCTACGGACAGTTGTTCGGCTGGACCGCGGTGACCGACCCGGACCCGCAGTTCGGCGGCTACACGGTCTTCGAGCTGGACGGCGCCCCGGCCGCGGCCGTCGCCCCGCTGATGAACCCGCAGCAGCCGGTGATGTGGCTGATCTCGATCTCCGCCACCGACGCCGACGCCACCGCGCAGGCCGCCAAGGCCGCGGGCGCCCAGGTCTGGATGGGGCCGATGGACGTGGCCGACCGCGGCCGCTGGGTGCTGCTGAGCGACCCGACCGGCGCGCCCTTCGCGCTCTGGCAGGCGAACCGGTTCAACGGCTTCGGCGTGGTCAACGAGCCCAACGCCTTCGGCTGGATCGACCAGACCTCGCGGGACGCCAAGGCGGCCGTGGCCTTCTACCGGGAGGTCTTCGGCTGGCAGATCTGGCCGGACGAGAACTACCCGATGGTGGGCCTGGCCGACACCATGTTCGGCGGCATCATGCAGATGGGCGACCGGTTCCCGCCCGAGGTGCCCTCGCACTGGAGCCCGTTCTTCGTGGTCGCCGACGTGGACACGGCCGCGGAGCAGGCCGCCCGGCTCGGCGGCGAGGTGCTGCACGGCCCGGTCGACGTGGAGATGGAGAACGGCCCGCGGATCGCCGTGCTGCGCGACCCGCAGGGCGCCACCTTCGGCATCTTCGCGCCCCGGGCCTGACGGACCGTCAGGCCGGCTCGGAGCAGGCCGGCAGCCGGAAGTCGGCCTGCTCGGCCGTGGTGGTGCCGCCCTCCCGGCCCGGGGCGCGCTGGCCGGACCAGTAGAGGTTGGTGTGCGCGATCACCGCCTCCGGCGGCGGAGCGCCCTGGGCGGTCTCGTCCGAGCAGGTGTGGGCGTCGCCCACCAGCACGGTGTGGTAGCCGCGGACCAGCCCGCCGTGCAGGGTGGACCGGATGCAGACATCGGTCTGCGCCCCGGCCACCAGCAGCCGCCCGACCCCGAGCGCGGCCAACTCCCGCTCCAGCCCGGTCGCTTCGAAGGCGTCCGCCCACTCCTTGCCGATCAGCGGCTCGCCGGGCGCCGGCACCAGCCCGTCGGCGAGCTGCCACGGCGCGGTGCCGGGCACCATCTCCTCGTCCTGGTGCCGCACCCACACCACGGGTGCCCCGGCCGCGCGGGCCCGCTCGACCAGCCGCCCGATGGCGGCCACCACCTGCTCGCGGCGGTAGGTCCCGGCCAGTGCCGCGTTCTGCGCGTCCACCACCAGCACGGCGGTGGCCGGGCGCTGCTGACCGACCGTCACTTCTCGTCCCACTCCACCCCGGTGTGCGCCTCGGCCAGCAGCAGGTACCCCTGCGCATTGGCCCGGATCGCCTCCCGCTCGGCGGGCTCCAGCGGCCGCCGCACCCTGCCCGGCACCCCGGCGACCAGCGAACCGGGCGGGATCTCGGTGCCCTGCGGCACCACGGCCCCGGCGGCGATCAGCGAACCGGCGCCGATCCGCGCGCCGTTGAGCACCCGGGCGCCCATGCCGACCAGCACGTCGTCCTCGATCACGCAGCCGTGCAGCACCGCGTTGTGCCCGACCGTCACCCGCTCCCCGACCCGGCAGGGGAATCCGGGATCGGCGTGCACCGTGCAGTTGTCCTGGACGTTCGAGTCGGCGCCGATCACGATCCCCTCGGCATCGCCGCGCAGCACCGCCTGGTACCAGACACTGGCGCGCGCCCCGAGCCGCACCGCCCCGACCACCACCGCGCCCGGCGCGACGAACGCACTCGCGTCCACCTCGGGCCTGCGCCCGCCCACGCCACCGATCAGTGCCCCAGCCACGCCGCCGTCCCCGTTCCGCCGTTGGATCACGGCCACCCTACCGACCCTGCGGCGACTCCGTCCGAACCGCACCATGGCGGCCGCTCCCGGCGGCCGCTATGGTCTGCACATGCCACCCCAGTCGCGCAGGCCCGCCACCCTCCCGGTGCTCCAGTACCGCAAGCCCACCCGCGGCCGGGACTACTGGGTCTTCGACGACGTGCTCCCGAACGCCGACGAGGTCCGGGCACGCGCCCTGGCCCGCACCGACTGGACCGAGGGCTACCCGCACAAGCCGGAGACCTGGCCCGGCCTGCGCGCGATGCCCGCCCTGGAGCCCGAGGAACTCGTCCGGGTGGAGGCCCTGGTGCGGCAGGCGACGGGCGCCGCCCGGATCTGGTCGCTGGGCGCGGTGGGCGACGCGACGGTGAACCACAACTGCGTCCAGGTGGTGGGCGCCGGCGAATGCGAACCCCGCCCGCACACCGACTCCCGGGCACTCTGCCGCTACGCCGCCGTCCTCTACCTCAACCCCGGCGTCCCGGCCCGCTGCGGCACCAGCTTCCACCGCCAGAGCCTGCCCGGCGGCGTACTCGGCGGCAACGCGGTCACCGCCCCGCACAACAACCTGGCCGAGGCCCTGGGCACCCGCTTCGTCCCGGCCGACGCCTTCACCGAGGACGTGCAGGTGCCGCACCGCCACAACCGCCTGCTGCTCTACTCCGCCAACCTGATCCACACCGCCACCGAGTACTGGGGCAGCACCCTGGAGGAGAAGCGGATGACCGCCGTGTTCTTCTGGATGGCCTGACCCCGCACCGGAGTTCAGCGCAGCAGCACCGGCAGCTCCAGCAGTCCGTGGTGGCGCGGGTTGTACTGCCACTCCAGCTCCGCCGGGTCGACGGCCAGCCGCAGTCCCGGGTAGCGGCGCAGCAGTTCGGCGAAGGCGACCTCGGCCTGCAGGCGGGCCAGGGGCGCGCCGAGGCAGTGGTGGATGCCGTGGCCGAAGGCGAGGTGGCCGGAGGGGTCGCGGGCGATGTCGAAGCGGTCCGGGTCGGGGAAGACCGACGGGTCGCGGTTGGCGGCCAGCAGGCCGAGGTGGACGAACTCGCCGGCCGGGATCCGGGTGCCGGCGATCACCACCGGCTCGGTGGTGTAGCGCATCGTGGCCAGGCCGAACGGGCTCTCGTAGCGCAGCACTTCCTCGACCGCGCCGCGCAGCAGCCCGGGATCGGCGCGCAGGGCGGCGAGTTGGTCCGGGTGGGTGAGCAGGGCGTGCACGCCGTTGGCGATCAGGTTGACGGTGGTCTGGTGGCCGCCGACCACCAGCAGGAAGCACATCGAGGTGATCTCCTGCTCGGTCAGCCGGTCCTCGCCGTCGCGGGCGGCGAGCAGGTCCGTGAGCAGGTCGTCGGCGGGGTGCGCGCGCTTGTCCCGGACCAGGTCGCGGATCCGCTCCAGCATCGACTCGGCGGTGAGCACCGAGACTTCGCCGTCGCCGGTGCTCTCCTCGTCGAGCGTGTTGCCGCGCACCCGCAGCGCCGTGCGGTCCCGGTGCGGGGCGCCGAACAGCTCGAAGACCACCGAGACCGGCAGCGGCAGCGCGAAGTCGCCGATCAGGTCGATCTCGTCCGGCCCGTCCGGCGAGTCCAGGGCGTCCAGCAGCAGCCCGACCTGGCGTTCGATCATCGGCCGCATGGCGGCCACCCGGCGGGCGGTGTAGGCCTTCTGCACCAGTTTGCGCAGCCGGGTGTGGTCCGGCGGGTCGGCGTTGAGCATGTGCGTGGTGAGGGCTTCGCCCGGTCCCTCGGTGAGGCCGATCAGGGCGCCGTAGCGCTCGGCCGCGCCGTCCTTGCTGAGTCGCGGGTCGGCCAGCGCGGCGCGCACCTCGGCGTGGCCGGTGACCAGCCAGCCCTCGATGTGCACCGGTCCGTCGAACCGCACCCGGTGGGCGCCGCCGCGCTCGCGGTAGCCGCGGAAGGTCTGGTGCTGCCGGCCGAAGAAGGACTCCTCGATCACCTCGGTGTCCTGCGTCATCGTGCGCCTCCCTTGACCAGCCGGACCTCTTCCACGCCGAGCAGTCCGACCAGCGGCACCTTGGCCTGCTGCTGCGCCGGGTCGACCACCAGGCCCTGCTCGCGGATCAGGTCCAGCAGCAGTTCGGCCAGCGGCATCACCATGTGCCGCCCCCAGCAGCGCTCCGAGGAGTGCCCGAACGGCAGGTAGCCGGGTGCCGTGTCGGGGTCGAGGCCGTCCCAGCGCTCGGGGCGGAACTCCTCGGGCGCCTCCCAGAGCGCCGGGTCGCGGTGCGAGAGCAGCGGCAGGATCAGCACGTCGTCGCCGGGCCCGATCCGGGGGTCGATCTCCGGGTACTCGGGGGAGGCGTTGCGCAGGATGTTCCAGGAGGCCGGCAGCAGCCGCAGCGCCTCGTGCACCAGGTGCCGGTTGGGCACCGACTCGTCGAACGGCGCGCCGAGCCAGAGCGCGTTGGCCACCAGGGTGGAGACGGTGAAGCAGACCGGCGCGGCGGCCCTGCGGTACATGCCCATGGCGTAGCGGCGGTCCTGGTAGCCCTCGGCCTCGGCGAACAGCCGGGCGATCGAGGTGAGCCCGTCGGCGGGCCGGTTCCGCAGCGGCAGCGCTGCTCCGGCGACGATGACCGACCAGGTGAGTTTCGGGGTGAGTTCCAGATTCCGGCTCATCAGGAGTTTCAGCCGGTAGGGGTCTTTCCCGAGAATGAGGTCGCGCAGGAAGAAATGTCCGGTGAGCGGCCACGGGCCGGTCAGGTCGGCATTCCTCGGTATGGGATTCTTCAGTGCCTCGCGCACGTCGGAGCCGATCGTCCGGATCACCGAGGCGCCCTCGTTGCGGGAGATCGAGCGGCCGTGCAGCGGCTTGAAGGTGGGGCGCTCGGTCTCGGTGGCCCGGCGGGCGGCGAGGATCCGGTCGGCGGCCGCCGGGCCGGCGACCCCGACGGTGTCGGGCTCCAGGCGGAACACGTCCTGGCCCAGATGGTCTCTGATCAGGGCTTCCAGTCGCGGGGCGAACACGGTGGTCCGGGCCCGCGGCGGGGCGGTGCGCGGCATGGCGGGCCTCCAGCGCGAACGGTGGTGCGGGTGGACGGGGGCGCGCCGCGGTCCCCGCCCAAGGGATCGGGGCGGGGCCGCGGGCGGATCGCCGGTTTAGTACCAGAAGTACCAGGCGCTCTTCTTCAGGCTCTTCTGACCGCAAATGGTGTTGCGGACCGCGAACAGAATCTTCATCTCCGTACCCCCCTCCGTTCGAGTCGGTGAATTCGGCCATTCACTGCCGATGGGGAGAGTGAAGTCCTTCGGCCCGGCGACTGTCAATGCTCGGGTCGAAAACCGCGGCCCGTTCCCGTACTGCTGCCCGAAAGGGCGCGTCAATTGCAGAGGTTTCGCGGAAATCACCGCGCAATTGAACCGCGGGCCCCGCGCCCTCCGTTTCGGTCCTGACGCCTCGGCGGCTCGCGCCGCCCTGGCAGGGGCGGGCTGGGCGACCGTCACCCGGACGCCCGGCCGGTCCGCCGCCGGGGTGCGCGGGCGAGCGGGTAGCGTCGGCCAGGAGCCGTTCCAGCGCCGTCTCGGAGGGACCGCACCGGTGACCGTCAACGAAGTCCTCGCCCGGCGGATCCGCGACGAGCTCGGCGAGCTGCCCGGGCTCTCCGAGAAGCGGATGTTCGGCGGGCTCGCCTTCCTGCTCAACGGCAACATGGCGGTCGGGGTGCACGGGGACGAGCTGATCGTGCGGCTCGACCCCGGGCACACCGACGCGGCGCTGGCCCGCCCGGGCGCCCGGCTGTTCGAGATGGGCGGCCGCAGCATGCGCGGCTGGCTGCTGGTGGACCGGGCGGCGCTGGCGGCGCCCGGCGCGCTCGCCGACTGGGTGGCCGAGGGCGTGGAGTTCGCCGAGTCGCTGCCGCCCAAGTGAGGCCGCCCGAGCGGGACCGGCCGAGCGGGACCGCGCGGCCGGACCCGCCCAAGTGACACCGTCTTGATCGAATCCGCGCAACCGTGCCGCAGCGGGGCCCGGAACGACGGATGATGGGGAAATGATCTCGATCCTGTTCGCCGTGCTGACCGCCCTGAGCAACGGCACCGCCTCGGTGCTGCAGCGCCGGGCCGCCGCCGACGCCCCGGAGGAGGACGCCCTGCGCCTCTCCCTGCTGCGGGTCCTGCTGGGCAAAGGGGTCTGGATCGCCGGCATCGCGATGAGCGCGGTGGCGGCCGTCTGCCAGGCGGTGGCGCTGGCAACCGGGCCGATCGCGGTGGTGCAGCCGATCTTCGTGATCGAGCTGCCGTTCACCCTGCTGCTGGGCGGCCTGCTCTTCGGCGGCTCGTTCCCGCGCTCGGTCTGGCTGGCGGTGGCGGCGGTGGCCGGCGGGCTGAGCCTCTTCCTGCTGGCCGCCGCGCCGAGCGGCGGCGACGCCTCGGTGACCACCGGTTTCTGGCCGGAGGCGCTGCTGGTGACCGGCCTCTTCCTGGCCGTGCTGCTGGGCCTCGGCCTGCGGGTCAAGGGCAACGCCCGGGCCGCCGCGCTCGGATTGGCGGCCGCCTGCGGCTACGCGCTGACGGCGGCGACCATGAAGGACGCGATGGCCCGGCTGGACCACGGCGCGGGCGCCTTCTTCACCGGCTGGCAGCTCTACGCCACCATGGCGATCGGCGCCGGCTCGCTCTTCGTGCTGCAGAACGCGCTGCAGGCCGGCTCGCTGGCCGCCTCGCAGCCGATGCTGAGCATCGGCGACGCGCTGATCAGCACCTGCTACGGGGTGACGCTGTTCTCCGAGAGCCTGCGCACCGGCTGGTGGCTGGTGCCGCAACTGGCCGCGCTGGGGCTGGTGCTGGCCGGCTGCATCGGGCTCTCCCGCTCGCCGCTGGCGGACGGGCTGGCCGCCCAGCCGCCGGGCGGGCGGGACTCCGACGGGGTGCCGGCGGGCGTCTGAGCCCGGCTCGGGCCGGGCGGTTCAGGCGAGGTGGAACTCCACGGCCTCGCCCTCGCCGCACACCGCGGCCAGCCTCACCCTGGTCCCGACCGGCACCACCTCGTAGCGGCTGGCCGTCACCACGGCGGCGATGGTCAGCCCCTCGTCCAGGGTGACGGCGCAGCTCTGCCGGATCCGGTGCTCCAGGAACTCGGAGCGCACCACGGCGCCCACCCGGCGCACCACGCCCAGGCCCGCGCTGGACTGCTCCGCCATGTCCGTGGAGCCGCAGACCGGGCAGAGCAGCCGGAAGTGCTCGGTCGGCGAACTGCACCACCGGCACTGGCGGTACTGGAGCACCACGTCCGCGTCGGCGGCGAGCATCTGGTTCACGGTTCGGTCCCTCCCGGTCTGGCCAGTGTGCGGCGACCATATGGCACCCAGTGCCAAACGACAAGGCACTCAGTGCCGAGTGCGATCCAGGTCACCCCGGCGGACGGACTGTCACCCGGGCCGCCGGAGCACGTACAGTCCGTGAGACCGACGGACCGTCAATCCGTGCCGCCCCGAGGCCGAACCAGGAGCAGCAACGTGCCCATCGAAGCCGGCGCCCCGCCGCGCGAACCCGTGCCCGAGCTGGACCCCGCCGCCGTGGCCGCCTGGCAGGCGGGCGGCGGGCAGTTGGTGGAGCTGCTGGCGCAGGTCCGGGCCGGCCACGGCGGGGTGGCCGCGGTGCGGCTGGGCCCGCGGCCGACCGTGCTGGTCACCGAACCCTCCGCGGTGCAGTACGTGCTGGCGCAGCAGCCGGACCGCTACGTCAAGCGCTCGCACCGCGCCCGGGTGCTGATCGGCGACGGCGTGCTGGCCGCCACCGGCGACGCCTGGCGCAGTCAGCGGCGACTGCTGCAGGCGCAGTTCACCGGCACCGGGATGCGCCGCTACGAGGAGCGGATCGCCGCGGCCGCCCGCCGCGCCGCCGACCGCTGGGCCGGGTACGCGAGTTCCGGCCAGGAGGTCGAACTGGCGGACGAGATGCGGCACTTCGCGCTGGACACGATCTGGCGATCGCTCACCGGGCACCCGTTGGACGAGGAGACCGAGGCCGCCCTGGCGTCGGTCGGCGAGGCGGTGGCGCTGCTGCCGCAACTGCCGGAGGACTCGGCGCGGGCGCAGCAGGCGGTGGCCGGCTACCTGGCCCGGATCGACGAGGTGGCGCACCGGGCGATCGCGGCCGCCCGGGCGGGCGAGACCGGCCCGGCCGGGCCCGGGCTGATCCAGGTGCTGGTGGACGCCTCGGCCGATCGCCCGGAGTACACCGACTCCCTGATCCGCGACGAGCTGGTCACCCTGCTGCTCGCCGGCCACGAGACCACGGCGACCACCCTCACCTGGCTCTACCTGCTGCTGGACGCCGCCCCGGGCGCCCGCGAGGCGGCGCTGGCGGCGGGCCCGGACGGCTCGGCCGAACGCCGGGAGGCGCTGGGCGCGCTGGTGCACGAGACACTGCGGATCTACCCGCCGGCCTGGATCCTGCCGCGCACCGCGGCCGAGGACGACACCCTGGCCGGGTTCGCGATCGAGCGCGGCACCGATCTGCTGGTCTGCCCGTACCTGACCCACCGGGCGCCCGAACTCTGGCCGGAGCCCGAGCGGTTCGACCCGTCCCGGTTCCTGCGGCCGGGCGGCCGGCCGGCCGAGCACGGCGCCTACGTGCCGTTCGGGCTGGGTCCGCGCGCCTGCCTGGGCCTGCAGTTCGCGCTGCGCGAGTCGGTGGCGCTGCTGGAGCAGCTGCTGCCGGCCTTCACCGTGGCCTTCCGGTCCGTGCCGGAGCGGTCCGCGTTCAGCATCACGGTCCGCCCGGACGGCCCGACTCCGGTGGTGCTGACGGCCGTCGGGCGCTGACGGCTGCCCGGCAGCGCCACCGGGGCGGTCAGAGCTCGGCGAGCAGGTCCGGGTTCACCCGGCCCAGGATGGTCGCCACGTCGATGCTCTGCGCGGCCGGCCAGAGCACGGCGCGGGCGGCGCGGTACTTGGCGGCCAGCCGGGTGCGCTGGTCCTCGGGGAGCGCGCCGGTCCGGGCCGGCAGCGAGTTGTGGGCGTTGTCGGCGATCTTGACCAGGGTGGCGCGCGGCTTGCCCGCGATCTCGGTGATCATCTCCTCGTAGGCGACGCCCGGGCGCTTGGTCACCGCGAGCACGGTGTCCACCACGACGCCGGGCACGCCGGCCGCGCGCAGGCGGTCGGCGGTCCAGTCGGTGTCCTCGATGATGTCGTGCAGCAGCCCGGCCATCTGCGCGTACGGCCCGAAGGGTTCCAGGCCGTGCGCGACGGCACGGACGTGTTCGATGTAGGGCACTCCGATCCGGTCCAGCTGTCCGGCGTGCGCCCGCTCGGCGAGGGCGTCCACCTCGGCGACGGTCAGTGGCATGCGGCTCTCCCCGCGTCGGATTCCCCCGGGTTCCCCGATCCCTCACGAGTCCCGTCCCCGCGAGTCCGCTCCCCGCGGCGCCCGGTGGCCCGGTGCGCCCGGTTCGACATGGAACCCGTGCCCCTGACTTTAGAGCGTGCCCCTGCGCCTTCCTACAGCGAGGAGCTCGGCAACTGTGGCCAGTTTGACCCGGGGGCGGCCGGTCGCGGCGCCGCGGGCCCGCTCGGCCTTCTCGATCGCCCGCAGTTCGCGCACTCCGGTGGCCTGGGGGCAGCGGCGGCGGACCAGCCGGTCGAACTCGGCGGGCGGGGCGAGCGGGGTGGCGAGCAGGCCGGCCGCGGCGTCGGCGAGCAGCGCGGCCACCGTCTCCTCGGCGCAGGCGCGGTTGCTGCCGATCCCGCCGGTGGGCCCGCGCTTGATCCACCCGGCCAGGTAGGTGCCGGGTTCGACCCGGCCGCCCTGGTGCGGGACCCGGCCGCTCGCCGGGTCGAAGGGCAGGCCGGGGACGGGGCCGCCGCGGAAGCCCGCGGCCCGGACCACCAGGCCGGCGGGCAGCTCTGCGCCGTCGGCCAGCCGCAGGCCGGCCACCCGGTCGGTGCCGGTGAAGGCCGCGGCCTGGCGGTGGAAGGCGAGCACCAGCCGGCGGCCGGGCGGCGGGGGCCGGTGCCAGTCGATCCGCTCGACCGGCAGCCCGTCCAGCACGTCGGCCTTGGGCCCCTCCGACGGACCCTCGCCTTCGGCCACCACTACGGTGATTCCGGGGAGTTGACGGAGTGCCAGGAACTCCGACCGGGTGTAGGCGGCCTCGCCGGGTCCGCGTCGGGCGAGCAGCACCACCTCGCGCAGCGCGCTGCCGCGCAGGGCGGCCAGCGCGTGGTCGGCGATGTCGGTGCCGGCCAGCTGGTCCGGGTCGGCGAGCAGGATGCGGGCCACGTCCAGCGCCACGTTGCCGTTGCCGATCACCACCGCCCGTTCCGCGCCGGCGAGTTGGACGGCGTCGGCGGCAACGGTCGGATCGGCGTTGTACCAGCCGACCACCCGCCCGGCGCCGAGCACTCCGGGCAGCTCCTCGCCGGGCACGCCGAGCTCCCGCTCGCCGGCGGCGCCGGTCGCGTAGACCACCGCGTGGTGGTGCTCGGCGAGTTCGCGGTGGGTCAGGTCGCGGCCGACCTCCACGTTGAGGTGCAGCCGCAGCCGGGGGTTGAGGTGGAGCTGGGCGAAGCTGTCGCCGATCCGCTTGGTGGACTGGTGGTCGGGGGCCACCCCGTGCCGCAGCAGGCCGCCGGCCACCGGCAGGCGGTCGATCATCACCACCTCGGCGCCGGCGGTGCGCAGCAGCTCCTGGGCGGTGTAGGCGGCGGCCGGCCCGGTGCCGACCACGGCCACCCGCAGCGGGCCGGTGCCGGCCGGCAGGCTGCGCGGGAACCGCGGCTCGCCCCAGGCGTGGTCGGTCGGATTCTCCTCGTAGTAGCGGCGGTTGACCTCGCCGTAGCCGGCCAGCGACCCGGCCAGCCGGTCCACCGGGAAGATCGCCTCCACCGGGCAGGCATCGGCGCAGGCGCCGCAGTCGATGCAGGCGACCGGGTCGATGTGCAGCAGCTCGGTGGTGCCGAAGCCGGGTTCCCCGGGAGTGGGGTGGATGCAGTTGACCGGGCAGACCGAGACGCAGGTGGCATCGGTGCAGCAGGTCTGGGTGATCGCGTAGGCCATCGGGCGCTGGTCCTCGGGGTCGGTCGGATAGGGCTGAGCCGCCGTCAGATCATGTGCAGGCGCTGGTAGATCCGCATCGAAGAGCGGGTGAGCAGACCGGCCTCGCCGAGGAAGTGGATCAGGTGGGCGGAGCTGGTGCGCATCATCGCCTTGCGGTGCGCGCTGCCGCGCACCTCGGCCAGCGCCTCCTCGACGTCCAGCCCGGCGGCCGCGTAGACCTGCGGGTTGACCATGCTGGAGAGGATCACCCAGGCGGCCACGGCGGTGCCGAAGGCGCTGTGCCGGCGGCGCAGCGGACCGGCCCCGCGCAGCCGTTCGCGGATCTCCTGGCGGGCGAACTTCATGTGCCGGGACTCCTCGACCACGTGGATCCGCGAGGTGGCCCGGACGATCGGCAGCACCTGCTCGCCGCGCATCCAGTCGCGCTGCATGACGTCCAGCACCTCTTCGGCCACCAGGATGCCGCCGTAGGCGAGTTCGCCGCCGGCCAGGCTCTTGAAGGCGCGCGCGGCCTCGGCCACCGGGCGGGTCGGCCGGTAGGCGGGCACACCCATCTTCTCGCAGGCGCGGGCGAACATGATCGAGTGCCGGCACTCGTCGGCGATCTCGGTGAGCGCGAACCGGAACTCGGCGGCGGCGTGGTCCTTGAGGTACTGGTCGCGCAGCACCAGCTGCTGCAGGATCATCTCGAACCAGATGCCGGTGCTCATGATCGAGCAGACCTCGTGCCGGGTCAGGGTGACCCGCTGGAACTCCGACATCCGGTCCCAGAGCCGGGTGCCGTAGAGCGTGCTCCACTCCGGGTTGAGGCCGTAGTGGGCCGGGTCCAGCGGGGCCGCCCAGTCCACCTCGACCGCGGGGTCGTAGGAGAGCTGGGCGGCCGAGTCGAGCAGCCGCTGCGAGACGTCCTCGTCAGCGCCGGTGTGTCCGTGCCTGCTGGTTGCCGTTGCCGCTGCCGTGTTGTGCGCCATGTCCCTGCCCTCCGGTGCCCGTCACCGTCTTATTGACGCACGTTACAATAAGAGTCGGGGCTGGACCAGGGGTCTGGCGGCAGCGAGGCCTTTCAAGCACGGCCTTTCAGCAGGAACCGGGCGCGGCCTCCCCGGCGAACCGGGCGGCCAGGTAGAGCGAGACCGCGGTCTCCCGGGCCGCCGCCTCCTCCACGTGCTCGCCGAGCAGGTCGCGCTCCCGCTGCACGGTGGCGCCCTTGGCGCACCAGTCGGCCACCAGCTGGTCGTCCTGGCCGACCGGCACCACCTCGTCGGTGTCGGCGTGGTAGTCGTAGACCGGCACCGCCGGCGCCCGGGAGCCGAGGGTGTCCTGGCGGAGCACGGCCGCCACGCTCGGCACCCCGAACGGGTCGGTGACGGTGGTGTCCTCGGCCAGCCGGCGGAATGCGAAGCGGTTCAGGACCGCCGACTCGCAGCTCCCGCGCAGCGCGGCGAAGTCCTGCTGCCCGCGGGAGTTGAGCAGTCCCGTGATGCCGGACTCGGGCCACTCGGCGGCCACCCCGTAGGCCGCGGCGAACTCGAAGCCGGCGAACGGGCCGCCGTCGAGGTAGGAGGCCACGGCGGGCGGCGCGGCCGGGGTGCCGCCGATCGCGGCGCCGACCAGGTGGACGTCGGGCGCGTACCCCGGCTGCAGCTCGGCGGCCCAGCCGGTGGCGTTGGCACCGCCCGAGTACCCGGTCAGCGCCCAGGGGTTGGCCGCGCCGATGCCGTCCGCAGCGAAGTTCCGCACGGCCCGGATGCCGTCCAGCACCGCGTGGCCCTCCTGCGGCCCGGCCAGGAAGACCGACCTCGGGCCCTCGTGGTCGGGGATCGCCACCGCCCAGTTGGCGGCGAGCAGTTCGACGCCGAGCGCGGCGTCCTGGTTGTCCTGGCCGGTGGCCAGCAGGTAGGAGGGCGCGCACTGGGTGCCCAGGCTGTCCTCCGGCGACTGCAGCGAGACCACCGGGCGGGCGCCCGGCCCGGTCCAGGCGGCCTTGGGCACCACCAGCGAGGTGACGGCCAGTTCGGGGCGGTCGTGGCTGTCGTTGCTGCGGTAGGCGATCTGCCAGACGTCGACCGGCATCGGGATCCAGTCGAGCATGGGGCGCGGCACCGGACGGCCGGCCACCACCTGGCCGGGCTGGTAGCTGCCGAGGTCGACCGGGGCCGCGTAGAACGGGTCCTGGTCGGGCGGCACCGAACCGGGCACGGCGGCGCTGCCCGCGGCGGCGGGGGCGGCCAGCGGCAGCAGCAGCGCTCCGCAGGTGGCGAGAGCCGCCAGCAGGGCGGCGGCCGGGCTGAGGGGGCGTCTGGACACGGGGGCTCCAATCACGGACCGTCAGGGCAGGCCGCAGGCGCGGGCCTTGCCCTCCAACGAGTTACCGGCGGGTAAATCACGGTACCGCCGCCCGTCCGGCCCGCACCCGACCGCGGTACCCGCTCCGTTGGCGCACCGCCGCCCGCCGCACCACCTCCGCGCGCCTCCCGCCACCGCCGCGCGCCGGGCGCTACGGTGCGAGCACCCCCGCACTCCCCCGAGGCACCCCATGCCCGCGCTCTCCCTGCTCCCCGAGACCCTGCGCGCCCGGCTGCGCCCGCTCTCCCCCGAGGCCGCCGCCCACGAGCTGCCGCAGCGCCCGCCGATGCTGGCCCGGCCCACCGACCGCCGGGTGCTCGGCGAGGACTGGGTCTTCGAACGCAAGCTGGACGGCATCCGGGTGCTCGCGCTGCGCCAGGGCGACCGGGTCCGGCTGCGCTCCCGCACCGGCAAGCCGCTGGACGACTTCTACCCGGAGCTGGCCGCCGCCCTGCTCGCCCAGCCCTGCACGGCCTTCGCGGTGGACGGCGAGATCACCGCGATGCGCGGCGAGATCACCGACTTCGGCCTGCTGCAGCAGCGGATGGGCCTGACCGATCCGCGCGCCATCGCCCGCACCGGCGTCCCGGTGGTGCTGCACCTCTTCGACCTGCTCTGGCTGGACGGCCAGGACACCACCCGGCTCCCGCTGCGTGCCCGCAAGGCGCTGCTGCACCGGGCGATCGAGTTCGCCGAGCCGGTCCGGGCCGTCCCGCACCGCACCGGCGACGCGGCCGAGCTGCTGGCGGCGGCCTGCGCCCGGGGCTGGGAGGGCCTGGTGGCCAAGCGCGCCGGCAGCGCCTACCGGCCGGGGCGCGGCGACGACTGGCTGAAGCTCAAGTGCCTGTCCGCCCAGGAGTTCGTGGTCGGCGGCTTCACCGAGCCGGCCGGCGCGGGGCGCAGCGGCTTCGGCGCGCTGCTGGTCGGCTACCACCAGGACGGGCGGCTGCGCTACGCGGGCCGGGTCGGCACCGGGTTCGACACCCGCACGCTGCGGGCGCTGCGCGGCTACCTGGACGCCACCGAGCAGCCGCGCCCGCCGTTCGACCCGGCGCCGCGCGAGCCGGGGGCGCACTGGGTGAAGCCGGTGCTGGTGGTGCAGGTGGGCTTCACCGAGTGGACCAGGGCCGGGCTGCTGCGGCAGCCGCGCTACCTGGGGGTTCGGGAGGACCGGCCGGCCGCGGAGGTGGTGCGGGAGCGCGGCACTGCGCCGGACGAGTGAGCCGGGGTGACCTGGGGCAGGCCCGGGCGTTGCACGGGGCGGTACCCCGTCGCCGCTCCTGGAGGCCCGCCGCATGCGCAGCACCGCCGTCCGCCTGACCACCGCCGCCCTGCTCGGCGCCGCCGCGCTGCTGGCCGCCGCCGGCCCGGCCGCGGCCGCCGACTACCCGGCGCCGAGCAAGCAGGGCCACACCTACAGCATCCCGGTGGGCGCGATCACCGATCTGGGCGACCTGACCAAGGTGGCCAACCTGGGCACGGACGTGGCGGGTCTGCTCGGGCGGTAGCCCGGTCAGCTCCCGTCCGGCCCGACCAGCCGTTCCAGCACCGGCACGGCCGTCCGCAGCACCTCCCGGTCGGCCTCGGTCAGGGTGGCGATCCGGCGGGCCAGCAGCGAGGACCGCTGCTGCCGCACCTGGTCGAGCAGCTCCCGCCCGTGGGCGGAGAGTCGGACCAGGCTGGAGCGGCCGTCGGTGGGGTCGGCCAGCCGCTCCACCAGGCGGTCGGTGAGCAGCGGGCCCAGGGTGCGGGTGATGCTCGGCGCGGCGACGCCCTCCAGCGCCGCCAACTCGCCCAGCCGCAGCGGGCCGTGCTGCTCGATCCGGGCGAGCGCCGAGAGCTGGGCGGCGGGCCGCTCCGCGCCGGGGCTGGACTGCGCCATCCGCCGGTAGAGCCGGGCCACCACCAGCCGCAGCCGGGCCACCGTGGCGGCGTCGAAGTCCTGCGCCGCGCCCTCGGTGGCCGGCTCCCGCCGCCCGCTCTCGTTCACCCGTTCCGCTCCCGCACCTCGGCCGTCTCCCGGCCGGCCCGCCCGCGCGGCAGACAGGCCACCGCCGCGACCAGCGACATCGCGATGGCCAGCACGAACACCACCATAAGCCCGTCGTGGAACGGCCCGGAAATCAGGTGCGGGAAGAACTGGCGGCCGGTCAGGGTCTGGGCGTTGCTCGCCGGCAGGCCGTTCAGCACCTTGTCGCCGAGCAGCTGGTGCACCGGGTTGTAGCCCAGGAAGGCGGCGAACAGCATGCCCACCGGCGGCAGTTGCGAGATCGCGTGGGCATCGCCGACCGGCACCTGCTGGGCGGTCAGGCCGTCCTGGAGGGTGTGCGGCAGCGAGCTGGACAGGCCGGCCACCATCAGCGAGAAGAACACCCCGATGGAGAGCACCATCCCGGCGTTCATGAAGGTGGCCCGCATCCCGGAGGCCGCGCCGCGGTCGGCGGCCGGCACGCTGCTCATGATCAGCGCGGTGTTGGGCGCGGCGAACAGGCCGCCGCCGAGGCCGTTGAGCAGCACCAGCACCGCGAAGGCCGGGTAGCCGAAGTCGGTGGGCAGGGCGAGCAGTCCGGCGAACGAGGCGGCCATCACCACCAGTCCGCCGGCCGCGAAGAGCCGGGCGCCGAAGCGGTCGGAGAGGTAGCCGGCCAGCGGGCCGGCGGCCAGGAAGCCGATGGTCAGCGGGACCAGGTAGATGCCGGCCCAGAGCGGGGTGTCGGCGTAGTCGTAGCCGTGCAGCGGCAGCCAGATGCCCTGCAGCCAGATGATCAGCATGAACTGCAGGCCGCCGCGGGCCACCGCGCCGAGCAGGGTGGCCACGTTGTTGCCCGCGAAGATGACGTTGCGGAAGAGCCGCAGCGGGAACATCGGCTCGGCCACCTTGGCCTCGATCACGCAGAAGACCACCAGCACGGCCGCGCCGCCGACCAGGCCGGCCAGCACCCAGGGGTTGGTCCAGCCCTGGGTGTGGCCGCCGTAGGGCTGGATGCCGTAGGTGATGCCGGCCAGCAGCGCGGTCAGGCCGACGGCGAAGGTGATGTTGCCCCACCAGTCGATCTTGCCGGGCCTGCGGCTGCCGGTCTCGTGCAGCGAGCGGTAGGCCCAGATGGTGCCGATGATGCCGATCGGCACGTTGACCCAGAAGATCGAGCGCCAGTTCCACTCGGCCAGCAGGCCGCCGAGCACCAGGCCGACGAAGGAGCCGGCGATGGCGGCCACCATGTTGACGCCGAGCGCCATGCCGCGCTGGGTGGCCGGGAAGGCGTCGGTGATGATCGCGGCCGAGTTGGCCATCAGCATCGCGCCGCCGAGCGCCTGCACCACCCGCCAGCCGATCAGCCAGAGCGCGCCGCCCGCGCCGTGCAGCGGGTCGAGCGAGAGGATCACCGAGGTGACGGTGAAGACCAGGAAGCCGGCGTTGTAGATCCGCACCCGCCCCCAGATGTCGCCGAGCCGCCCGAGGGTGACCACCAGCACGGCGGTGACCAGCATGTAGCCCATCAGCATCCAGAGCAGGTAGCTGACGTTGCCGGGCTGCAGCGGATCGAGCCGGATGCCGTTGAAGATCGCCGGCAGCGAGATCAGCACGATGGAGGAGTTGATGGTGGCGATCAGCATGCCCAGGGTGGTGTTGGAGAGCGCCACCCACTTGTAGCGCGGGTGCTCCACCCCGATCACACCGCTCTTGGCGCCGCCCCTGGCCGCACCGGCCGCGTTGGTCGTGTTGTCGGTTGTCATGCCATCCCCGCCTGGACGCTTCCGTCCCACAAGATACTTAGCTGACGTCAACTAAAAACCTAGGGCAGCGCGGACCCGCGGGGCAAGGGGCGCCGGCGGTCCGCCCGGGGGCGCCGGCGGCGCCCAACGTCCTTGTGGTGACGACCAGGTGAAGGGCGGGGGCGTCCGGCCATCCGGGTGAACCGCTCGCGCCGCCGCCGCTCGCCACCCGCCGCCGACCGTGCAGCGGCCAAGCTGGACCGGTCAGGAATCCCGAGGAGGAGGTGGGCGGTATGACGGCGACCAGTACGGCACTGCTGATCGACGGTTTCGAGCGGGTCCGGGAGGCGGTCACCGAGACCCTGGACGGGCTGAGCCAGGAGGAGTTGGACTGGCGGGGCGCCGACGGGCGGACCAATCCGATCGGCTGGCTGGTCTGGCACCTCGCCCGGGTGCAGGACCTCCAGGTCTCGGACGCCGCCGAGCTGCCGGAGGTCTGGCAGGCCCAGGGCTGGCAGCAGCGCTTCGCGCTGCCCTACCCGCCGGACGCCAGCGGTTACGGAGCGAGCGCCGAGCAGGTCGACCGGTTCTCGGCCTCGGCGGAGCTGCTGGCCGGCTACCTGGAGGCGGTGCACCGGCAGACCGCCGACTTCCTGGCGACGCTGCGGGAGAGCGACTACGCCCGGATCGTGGACGACGCCTGGAACCCGCCGGTCACCCTCGGGGTGCGGCTGATCAGCACCCTGGCCGACGACCTGCAGCACGCGGGGCAGGCCGCCCTGGTCCGGGGCAGCGTCAAGCGGCGGTGAGCTGACGGCGCGTCAATACGACGCGGCCGGAAGCTCTGTGGAGCCTCCGGCCGCGCGCCGTACCGCCGGGTGGGCGTCAGCCCAGCGGCACCAGGTCGCCCATGCCGCTGGTGGTCGGCTGGTGCTGGTGGCTGCCGAGCAGCGGGTCCAGCAGGGTGTGGTTCCCCGCGAGGTTGGGGGTGGTGCCGTCGCCGACCGCCGAGGCGGCGTGCGCGCTCGGCGCCGTCAGGGAGGCGACGACACCGACGGCGAGCGAGCTGAATGCGAGCAGGGTGCGCTTCTTCATACCCCGTCAACGAGCCGTCCAGGCGGAGGACACGGGCACACTTCACCCGCAAAGGCCTCACCGGTTCCACCATAGCTCTCCGTGGTTCGAGCGCCACCGACTGTAGATATTCGCCAATTCTCCTTATATTCCGCCCTCAAGATACACATTCTCGACCGAACAACCCATCACGCTACGGAAGCGTCACTGTTCGATCGGTGATCCTCCTTTATCAGTTCGACCACGTTCGCGCCACTGAGTCGTACTCACACACGTTTCACACGAATGCTCTTGGCCTCGGCGGCCAGGCTCGGCAAAATCTGTCGAGTTCATGCCGCAGACCGGCAGCTCACGGGGGGTGACGATCTGGTCAGGAGAACCTCACTGTGAAGTTCCGTGCCACCCGTCCGTCCGGCGGTACCGCGCTCGCGGTCCGCCCTCGGCAGGACCACGAACCCTCTCCCGGAACAGGAGTGACGAAGCGTCAGATAGAGCTGGTACGGGCGGTGACGGCCGCGGTCGAGCCCTGGGCAGCCGATCTGCCGCGGTTCTTCTACACCCTGCTCTTCGAGCGCTACCCCCAGGTCCGCGAGCTCTTCCCGATCCGGATGGAGGTGCAGCAGGACCGGCTGCTGCGCGCCCTGCTGATGATCGTCGACCTGGTCGACGACCCCCAGCACCTGGCCACCTTCTGCGCCGACCTCGGTCGCGACCACCGCAAGTTCGGCACCGTGACGGCGCACTACGCCGCCGTCGGCGAGTGCCTGCTGGCCACCCTGGCGCACTACGCCGGCCCCTCCTGGACCCCCGAGGCCGCCGAGGCCTGGACCGCCGCGTACAACACCGCCGCCCAGGCGATGGACCAGGCCGCCCTCGAGGACGCCCGGCACCGCCCCGCCGTCTGGCAGGCCCGGGTCACCGGCCACGTCCGCCGCTCGCACAACCTGGCCGAGATCACCGTGCAGCCCGACCAGCCCTACCCGTACCGCGGCGGCCAGTTCGTCTCGATGACCACCCCCTGGTGGCCGCGCACCTGGCGCTACTACTCCCCCGCGCACGCCCCGCGCCGGGACAACAGCATCACCTTCATGGTCCGCGCGCTCACCGGCGGCCGGGTCAGCAACGCCCTCGTCCGGCACGCCGAGCTCGGCGACACCGTCACCCTCGGCCCGCCGCTGGGCGACCTCGCGCTGGACGCCCGCTCGCAGCGCGCCGTGGTCTGCGTGGCCGGCGGCACCGGACTGGCCACCGCCCGGGCCCTGATCGAGCAGGCGGTGCTGGACGGGGTGCGCCGGCCGGTCGACCTCTACGTCGGCAGCCGCACCCTGGAGGAGCTCTATGCCATCGACGACCTGCACCAGCTCAGCCGCCGGCACAGCTGGCTGGCGGTGCGCGCCACGGTGGCCGACGAGCTGACCAGCGGCAGCGGCACCCAGCTGCTCAACTCCCTCGCCAAACAGGGGCCGTGGCCCGACCATGACGCCTTCCTGGCCGGCCCCGGCGCGCTGGTGGTGAGCGCCGCCCGGGTGCTGCACCGCGGCGGCATCCCGATCGAGCGGCTGCACCACGACCCGTTCGTCTCGCTGGACTCGGTGGGCACCCCGTGATGGATTCAGGAGCCGACAGCTTGACCGAACACCTGCTCGACCCGGCCGGCCTGGGCTTCGGCTCGTCCGGGGAGCACGAACTGCAGCGGCAGATGGGCACCTCGGACCGCGCCGCCGACTTCTACCGCCGCCAGGTCCGCCCCTGCCTCACCCAGCAGATGCGGGAGTTCGTGGCCCGGCAGACCATGGTCTTCATCGCCACCGCCGACGGCCACGGCGCCTGCGACGCCAGCTTCCGGGCCGGCCCGCCCGGCTTCGTCCAGGTGCTGGACGACCACACCCTCGCCTACCCCGAGTACCGCGGCAACGGAGTGATGGCGAGCGCCGGCAACATCAGCGAGAACCCCCATCTCGGTCTGCTCTTCGTGGACTTCACCGGCGACCGGATCGGCCTGCACATCAACGGCACCGCCCAGCTGCGCCCGGACACCGCGATGCGCACCGCCTACCCGGAGCTGCCGGAGGAGACCGCGCCCGGGCGGCGGGCCGAGCTGTGGGTGCGGCTCTCGGTGGACGAGGCGTACATCCACTGCTCCAAGCACATCCCGCACCTGCAGCCGGTGCCGGCGGGCACCCGGCTGTCGCGTGAACGGCCGCGCGATCCGGACTACTTCACGGGCACGGGCACCCCGCCGCCGCACGGGGCCGAGCCCGCGCCCGAAGAGGCGGCGCCGATCGCGCCCCCGGTCTCGCCGCCGGTCGCTCCGCCCTCCTGGGCCCGCCCGCCCGCGGCGGCGGCCGCGGCCGCCGCCCGGCGCAGTTGGCGCCTGGTCCGCCGCCGGGAGGCCTGAGCACCCCGGGGTGCCCGGGACCTCAGAGCCCAGGCAGCGTCTCCTGCGCCACCTCGCGCCGCCGCACCGGCTCGGGCTCCACCCGGCACCCCGGGCCGAGCCGCAGCATCCGGGACTCCGGATCGTGCAGCGGCCGCCCGCAGCCGCGGCAGGTGACGACGGCGGGCAGCCGCTCCGGCAGCTCCACGAGGGGTTCGTTCATGGGGCGAGGGTATCCCCGGGGTCCGTCGGACGGCCCCTAGACACCGGTCGCGGCGGTGGCGGCGGCGAACCGCGCGCTGACGTCCTGCCAGTCGACCACGTCCCACAGCCGCTCGACGTAGTCCGGCCGGACGTTGCGGTACTGCAGGTAGTAGGCGTGCTCCCAGGCGTCGAAGGCCAGCAGCGGGGTGCTGCCCTGCCCGACGTTGCCGTGGTGGTCGTAGACCTGCTCCACGATCAGCCGCCGCCCCAGCGGCTCCCAGCTGAGGATGCCCCAACCCGAGCCCTGCACGCCGACGGTGGCGGCGGTGAGCTGCTTGCGGAAGGCCTCGAAGGAGCCGAAGTGCTCGGTGACGGCGTCGGCGAGGGGCCCCTCGGGCCGGTCGCCGCCCGCCGGGGAGAGGTTCTGCCAGAACAGCGAGTGCAGCACGTGGCCGGAGAGGTGGAACGCCAGCGTCTTCTGCAGGCCCACCAGCCCGCCGAAGCGCTCCTGGTCGCGGGCCTCGGCCAACTGCTCCAGGGTGTCGTTGGCGCCCTTGACGTAGGCCGCGTGGTGCTTGGAGTGGTGCAGTTCCAGGATCTCCGCCGACATCGCGCGCTCCAGCGCGGAGTAGTCGTACGGCAGGTCGGGCAGCGTGTACACGCCCATGGGTTCCCTTTCCAGGAGGACGATCATGCTCGACCCACACTATTGCGCATGAGTTGCAATAGCTAGCAGGTTGCTTCAGCATGGGGTCGGCGGGACCGGCCCGCGCCGGCCCTGAGACGCGCTCACCCTTCACGGGTACCGGGCGGTCCGGACTGACGATCGTCTTCCCAACCGGCGACCGCCGGGACACGGGCCGGTCCCGCCGCACACGCCCTCAGGTGCGGACCTCCCTCCTCCGGTCCGGACGTCCGTCCTCAGACCCGGGCGGGCGCCGGGGCCGCGGCCTCCTGAGCGGGCGTCAGGCCGCGCTCCGCGCCCTCGCCGATCGGCATCCCCGGCAGCAGCGCCAGGGCCACCAGCACGTAGGAGTTCCCGCCGAGCAGCCCGCCCACCCCGTCCCAGTGGTACCGCCAGAGCCAGACCAGCCCGCTGACCAGCAGCACCCAGATCCCCGCCGTCGCGGCCAGCAGCCGGCGCCGCCGGGCCCGGTCGGTGCTGGACAGGCCGGCGTCCGCCAGCACCAGCAGCGCGGGCAGCATCCAGACCAGGTGGTGCACCCAGGTGATCGGGCTGACCAGGCAGCAGGTCAGCCCGGTCAGCGCGAATCCGGCGCGCTGGTCCCCGATCGCCGC
This sequence comes from Kitasatospora sp. NPDC006697, assembly GCF_042869935.1. NCBI lineage: Bacteria > Bacillati > Actinomycetota > Actinomycetes > Kitasatosporales > Streptomycetaceae > Kitasatospora > Kitasatospora sp. NPDC006697. The sequence continues at coordinate 26,098 of NZ_JBIAGU010000041.1, read as the reverse complement.
CGCCCGGCGGGAGCGGCGCGCCCAGCAGGCGAGCACCGCGGCCGTCAGCACCAGCCAGACCGGCTTCTCCGCCGCCTGCGGCAGCACCCGGGCGGTGAAGCCCAGCAGCGACTGGTTGGAGATGTACGGGATCGAGCCGATCCGGTCGGTGTTCCACAGCGCGTCGGTCCAGAAGAACCGGGACTGCTGCGGCATCGCCACGAAGCCGACCAGGACCGCGCCGAGCAGCGTGCCGAGCGCCGTCAGGGTCTCCCGGCGGCGCCGGGTCACCAGCAGGTAGGCGATGAAGAGCGCGGGCGTCAGCTTGATCGCCGTGGCCAGCCCGATCCCGATGCCGGTGAACCGGCTGCCCCGCCGCAGGTTCCGGTAGTCGCAGAAGACCAGGAACATCAGCATCAGGTTGATCTGCCCGAAGCTGAAGGTGTCCCGCACCGGGTTGAGCACCGCGAACAGGCAGCCCACCAGCCCGAACCCGTACCAGCGGTTCCAGCCCCGGCGCCGCGCGATCGGATCCACCAGCCAGTACAGCACCGCCGCGCCGGCCAGCACGGTGGCCGCCAGGTCGATCGCCAGCGCGGCGTGCCAGCCGACCAGGCCGAGCGGCGCCAGGCAGACCGCGGCGAACGGCGGGTAGGTGAAGCCGTAGCCGGTGCCGGGCCGCAGGTAGTCGTAGATCCGGCCGCCGTGCTGCCAGCTACGGACCGTCTCGTAGTAGATGTTGACGTCGAACCAGCCGCGGCGGCCCGGGATCACCTCCAGGAAGACCCCGCAGACCACGGCCACCAGCGCCAGCACGGCGATCCGCCCCGGCGTGCTGCGCGGCCACCGCAGCTCCTTCTCCGCCCCTGCCACGTCCGTCCCTGCCACGCCGGAAGTCACATCCGTCCCATCGGCTTCTCGGTCAACCGCGGCAGCGGGATCCGCACGCCCGCCAGCACCACCACCGCCCCCAGCACGCCGCCCGCCACCGCCAGCAGCACCTCCTGCGGCCCCGGGGTGAACCCGTCCGGCGCCACCAGCAGCGCCAGCAGCCCGCTGACCAGCGGCGCCCAGCGGCGCACCCGCCCGTCCGCCGGGGCGGCGGCCGCGATCAGCACCCCGCCCCAGAGCGCGTACCAGGGCCGGATCGCCGGCCCCAGCGCCACCACCGCGACCAGCGCCAGCCCGACCGCGTAGACCACGCCGACCTGCCGGCGCCGGACCCGGCGCAGCAGCAGCAGGACGGAGGCGACGGCCGCCGCCAGGCCCAGCCACCGCCAGGCCAGCACGGCCAGGCCCACCAGGCCGACCTCGGTGGAGTGGTAGAGCGAGCTGAGCAGCCAGCCGCAGGCCCGGCCGAGCAGGCTGGTCAGCGACCAGCTCCCGGCCGAGACCGGCACGGCCAGCGCGTGCACCCAGCCGTAGCCGATGCCGGAGAGCGCCGTGACGACCGCCGTGGTCGCCAGCGCCACCGCGCCGGTGGCCAGCGCGGCCCGGCTCAGCCCCGCCCGCCCCTTCAGCCGCTCCCCCCAGAGCACCACCACGGCCACCAGCCCGAGCGCGGCCGGCAGTTTGATCAGTGCGGCCAGCGTCACCAGCACCGCCGCCCAGAGCGGGCGGCGCCGCAGCAGCAGCCCGCTGACCAGCAACGCGAGCAGCAGCGCGTCATTGTGCGCCCCCGCGACCAGGTGGAACAGCACCAGCGGGTTCAGCAGCCCGAGCCAGAGCGCGGCCGCCGGCGGCACCCCGCAGGCCCGCGCCAGCCGCGGCAGCACCACCGCCAGCAGCGCCAGCCCGCCCAGCGCCACCAGCCGCAGCAGCAGCACGCCCGCGCTCAGCGCATGGCCGGCCACCCGGGCCACCAGGTCGGCCAGCAGCAGGAAGAGCGGTCCGTACGGCGCCGGGGTGTGCTGCCACAGCCCCGGCACCTGGGCGTCGAACGGCCCGCCCAGCGCGGCGGGCCCGGTGGTGTACGCGTTGAGGCCGGCGCCGACCAGCGCCCCCTGCGCGAGGTAGCTGTAGACGTCCCGGCTGAACAGCGGCGGCCCCAGCACCAGCGGCGCCGCCCAGCAGAGCAGCGTGCGCAGCAGCCAGCGCGGCTCCGGCGGCTCCGCCCCGCGCACCGCCCGCCCCAGCAGCAGCCAGGCGGCGATCAGCAGCACCATGCCGCACCAGGCCAGGAAGATGCCGGGGCCGGTGGGCGCGTGCGGCGTACCCAGCGGCACCGCACCGGCCCCCAGCCCGCCCAGCGCGAGCATCACGGAGCCTGCGAGCCCGAGGTACCGGCATCGGCGCGGCTCGGCGCTCACCCCCCAGATCGGCATGCGGGGAACGGTGCTGGCACCACCTGTCCGCCAGGCGACGGCACGTCAACCAGCGCATGACGGTCTCGCGGCACCCTGGCGACCGCCGGGCGGAACGCGGCAAACCGGACAGCGTGGCATGACGGTCACCCCGGCCCCCGGGCCGGACGTGTTCCTCCGCCCGGACGGGGTAGCCGCTCTGCTGACGGATCCTCCTCGGCCCGTGGTCCGTCCGACCGGACGAGCGGCTGAGCCGCACCCCGGGCCGGCGGGGCGCTCAGGTGGAGTCGAGGGCTGCCCTCCCGTGTCGGGGGCCGCCGGTCGCTGCTGTAACCGGATCTTCTCGGAGGACACCATGATCCTGCTCGGACTGCTTCTGCTCGCGGCCACCGGTGCGTTCACCGGGCTGCTGATCGCTGACAACGCCGGCGCCGGGAACAGCATCCCGGTGACCGTGGCGGGCAACGAGATCGCCGTGATGAGCCCGTTGGGCGTCTTCCTGGGCGGCATCGCCCTGACGGTCGTCTTCTTCCTCGGCCTCGCCCTGCTGCTGGCCGGCCGGGCCCGGGCCCGCGACCGCGCCGTGGCGCTGCAGGCCGAGCGGCTGCGGGCCGAGCAGGCCGAACGCCGGCTGGCGGCGGAGCGCGGGTCCGTCGCCCCTGAGCCGGCGCCGGTGTCCGACCCGTCCGCCGATCCTGACGCCGGCCCGGGCCGGGCGCCCGAGTGGGCGGCCGCCCACCCCGGCGAGGTCGACGGCGGCGTGCCGCAGCACCGGGCCGGCCGGCGCCGGATGCAGCTGCCCTGGACCCGGCACCGGCCGCTGCACCACTGAGCCGTAGAGGAGCCCGTGATGACCGCCACCGCCACCCCCACCGCCCGCGCCGGTCCGCGCCGCGCGAGTCCGCCGCGGACCGCCACCCCTCGGCAGTACCTGCTCTGTCCGCCGACCCACTTCCGGGTCGACTACGCGATCAACCCGTGGATGGATCCGCTGCGGCCCGTGGACGGCGCCGCCGCGTGGCGGCAGTGGCGGACCCTGTGCACCACGCTGTACGGGCTCGGCCACCAGGTGCGGACGATCGAGCCGGTGCCCGGTCTGCCCGACATGGTCTTCGCCGCCAACGGCGCCACCGTGGTGGACGGCCGGGTGCTGATCGCCCGGTTCCGCCACCCGGAGCGCTCGGCCGAGGCGCTGGCCTACCGGCACTGGTTCCGCCGGGCCGGCTACCGGCCGGTACCGCGGGCGCGCCAGGTGAACGAGGGCCAGGGCGACTTCCTGCCGGTCGGCGGGCTGGTGCTGGCCGGGTCCGGGTTCCGTAGCAGCCCGTCCGCGCACCGCGAGGCCGAGCGGGCGCTGGGCCGCCCGGTGGTGCCGCTCACCCTCACCGATCCGCGGTTCTACCACCTCGACACCGCGCTGGCGGTGCTGAGCGAGGACCAGATCGCCTACTTCCCCGGGGCGTTCGACACCGACAGCCGCCGGCGGCTCGCCGCGCTCTTCCCCGCCGCCGTCCTGGCGGGCGAGCCGGACGCGCTCTGCTTCGGCCTCAACGCCGTCAGCGACGGTCGGCACGTGCTGCTGCCCACCCGGGCGACCGCGCTCGCCGCCGACCTGCGCGCCGACGGGTTCGAGCCCGTCCTGCTGGACCTGCCGGAGCTGCTCAAGGCGGGCGGCGGCGCCAAGTGCTGCGTGCTGGAGCTGCACAGGCGGTGGCCCCGGTGACCGGCCCGCCGCTGCCCCGGCCGCGCGGGCCGCTGAGCGCGGCCGTGCTGGCGGCGCTGCGGAGCCCGACCGTGCAGGAGGCACGCGGGCCGCAGCCCGGCCCGCTGCGGGCCGACCCCTGGGGCGATGACCTCCAGCTGGCCCTGTACTGCTGCTACGAGCTGCATTACCAGGGCTTCGCCGGTACGGATCCGGCCTGGGAGTGGCACCCGGGCCTGCTGACCCTGCGGGGCGAGCTGGAGCGCGCCTTCCTGGCCGCGCTGCGCGAGGCGGCCGGCCGCCCGCCGCTGGCCGAGGTGCTGGCCGGCCTGCTGGCCGAGCCCGCCGACGGCACCGGCCCCTCGCACCACCTGCTCGCCGACGGCGAGCGCTGGCAGGCCCGCGAGTACCTGGTGCACCGCTCGCTGTACCACCTCAAGGAGGCCGACCCGCAGCTCTGGGCGGTGCCGCGGCTGCCGCTGCCCGCCAAGGCAGCGCTGGTCGCGGTGGAGTACGACGAGTACGGCGCCGGGCACCCCGACCGGGCACACGCACTCCTGTTCGCCGGGATGATGGCCGACTTCGGGCTCGATCCGCGCTACGGCCACTACCTGGACGCCGCCCCGGCGCCCGCCTTGGCCGTGGTCAACCTGATGAGCCTGTTCGGCCTGCACCGGGCGCTGCGCGGCGCCTCGGTGGGCCAGTTCGCCGCCCTGGAGATCACCTCCCCGCCCGGCGCCGACCGGCTGGCCCGCGCCTTCGAGCGGCTGGGCGCGTCGCCGGCCGGCACGCTCTTCTACCGCGAGCACGTGCTCGCCGACGCCGTGCACGAGCAACTGGTCCGGCACACCGTCATCGAACCGCTGGTGGCGGAGGAGCCCGCCCTGGCGGAGGAGATCGCCTTCGGCATCGCGGCCACCGGCGCCGTCGAGGACCGGCTCGCCGACCACCTGCTGCGGGCCTGGCGGAACGGCCGCAGCTCGCTGCGCACCGCACTGGCGGACGCACCGGCCGCCGCGCTGGAGGGAGCCGCGCCATGATGCTCTCCCGGGTACCGGGCGTGTACCCCGCCCAGGGCGACACCGCGCTGCTCATCGAGGCGCTCTGGCAGGAGCGTCCGCGCCGCGGCAGCAGGCTGCTGGACCTCGGCACGGGCAACGGCGCCGTGGCCCTGGCCGCCGCGGCCGCCGGTGCCGAGGTGACCGCCGTCGACGTCTCCCGGCTGGCCCTCGCCACCGCCTGGCTCAACGCCCGCCTGCACCACCTGACCCTCGGACTGCGCCGCGGCGACCTGACCGCGCCGGTGGCCCACTCCCGCTTCGACCTGATCGTCAGCAACCCGCCCTACGTCCCCGCCCCGCACCCCACCGCGCCCCGGCGCGGCCTCGCGCGGGCCTGGGACGCGGGGTTCGACGGCCGGCTGCTGCTGGACCGGATCTGCCGCGACGCCCCCGGGCTGCTGGCGCCCGGCGGGGTGCTGCTGCTGGTGCAGTCGGCCCTGGCCGACCCGCGGGCGACCATCGCCGCGCTGCGCCGGGCGGGCCTGCGGGCCGACGTCGTGGCGGCGCGCCGCCAGCCGTTCGGCCCGGTGCTGACCGCCCGGGCGCGGTGGCTGGAGCAGCGCGGGGCGATCGCCGCCGGGCGGCGCGAGGAGACCCTGGTGGTGGTCCGCGGTGTCCGCCCGGCCTGATCCGCCGCGGGTGACCCGGCTGCGGCTGACCGAGCACGGTCCGGTGCTGGTGGACGGTCCGCTGGAGATCGTGCTGCCGGACGGGACGACGCTGCGCTGCGACCGCCCGGTGGTGGCCGTCTGCACCTGCCGGCGCAGCCGCCGCTACCCGCTCTGCGACACCAGCCACCGCCGCCGCCGGCCGCCGCCGCAGTCGGAGGCGCAGTCGGAGGCGGCGCCGGCGCCGGAGTGACGGCGGTGTTTCGGTGCGGGCGGCCCGGGCAGCCGCCGGGCATGGTGCGAATCGGCTACACGATGATGACCGAGCAGCGCGGGCCGGCCGAGCTGGTCGACGACGTGGTGCGGGCCGAAGCCGCCGGTTTCGACTTCGCGGTCTGCTCCGACCACTACTTCCCCTGGCTGGCGGCCCAGGGCCACTCCCCGGCGGCCTGGCCGGTGCTCGGCGCGGCCGCCCGCGCCACCGTCCGGATCCCGCTGATGAGCTACGTGACCTGCCCGACCATGCGGTACCACCCGGTGCTGGTGGCCCAGCAGGCGGCCACCCTGCAACTGCTCAGCGCCGGCCGGTTCCGGCTCGGTCTGGGCAGCGGGGAGAATCTCAACGAGCATGTGATCGGCGTCGGCTGGCCGCCGGTGGCGGTCCGCCACGAGATGCTGGCGGAGGCCGTGGAGATCATCCGGGCACTCTTCTCCGGCACACAGCTGAGCCACCGCGGGAAGCACTTCACGGTGGACTCGGCCCGGCTGTGGGACCGTCCGGAGCTGCCGCCGCCGATCGGCCTGGCCGTCTCCGGTCCGGCCTCGTGGCAACTCGCCGACCGGCTGGCCGACTTCGTGATCGCGGTGGCTCCCGAACCCGACCTGGTCCGCGGCCGCCCGGCGGTGGGCCAGCTGCCGATCTGCTACCACCCGGTGCCGTCCACCGCGATCGCCCGGGCGCACCGCGAGTTCCGCTGGTTCGCCGGCGGCTGGCGGGTGAACGCCGAACTCCCCGGCCCGGCCGCCTTCGACGCGGCCTCCCGGCACGTGCGCCCGGAGGACGTCGCCCAGGCCGTCCCGTGCGGCGACCGGGTGGAGCACGTGGCAGCCGCTGTCCGGGCCTTCGCCGAGGCCGGGTTCGCCGAGGTGGCCCTGCTGCAGATCGGCGGGGAGAGCCAGCCGCAGTTCATCGACTGGGCGGAGCGCGAACTGCTGCCCGCCCTGCGTGAGGAGGAGACGTGAACCGGGCCTTGCATGACGCGATCGCGGCCCCCGAAGGGTGGTCCGCACTCGACCCGCTCTCCGACCGGCTGCGCCACACCGTGCACCAGGTGCGTCCGGAGAAGGGCCGCGACCTGCTGTACGGGGTGCCGTTCGGCCATCCCCTGCACCCGGCGCTGGTCCAGATTCCGCTGGGCTGCTGGGTTTCGGCAGCACTGCTGGACCTGGGTCCGGCCCGCCGCCCGGCCGCCGTGCTGGTGGCGGCGGGCACGATCAGCGCGCTCCCCGCGGCCGTGGCCGGCTGGGTGGACTGGGCGGAGCTCTCGCCCCGCCAGCGGCGCACCGGCCTGGTGCACGCGCTGGGCAACAGCGCCGGACTGCTCTGCTACGCGGCCTCGCTGCGGGCCCGGCTGACGGGCCGTCCGATGCGCGGCCGGCTGCTCGGCTGGGCGGGCCTGGCCGTGGTCAGTGCCGCGGCGACCATCGGCGGGGACCTGGCGCACCGGCAGGCGGCCGGCGCCAACCACACCGAGGCGGTGCCCCGCCTGGCGCCCGCGGAGTGGACGGCGCTGGGGCCGGTGTCCGACTTCCCGCTGGACCGCCCGGTGCGGCGGATGCTCGACGAGGTCCCGGTGCTGGTGCTCCGGCGGGCCGACGGCTTCCAGGTGCTGGCCGACCGCTGCGCCCACCTCTCCGGCTCGCTCAGCGAGGGCGAGCTGGTGCCGGAGGGACCGGGCGCACCGGCGGACGGCTGCGTGCGCTGTCCGCTGCACGGCAGCGTGTTCCGGCTGGCGGACGGTGCCGTGGTGCACGGTCCGGCGACCGCCGACCAGCCGGTCTTCGAGACCCGGGTGCTCAGTGACCGGCTGGAGGTCCGGGCACCGCGATGACCGGCGGCCTCGCCCGGGAACAGCCGAACGGATAACGAGCAGATCCGGGAGCGCTCCTCCCGACAGCGCACGCAGGAAGCCGCGCGCGAACGCGCCCGGCCGCCGGCCCTCCGGGTCACCGCGTCAGCCGGTCTGCTGGATCGAGGCGCCGACCAGCACCCCGTTGGCGACGGTGTAGGTGCCCTCGAAGGTCTTCACCGTGCCGTCGGTCTGGGTCGCGTAGAGCACCGCGCGCACCTGGTCGGAGCCGAAGGAGCTCACCGTGCCGAGCGCGATGCCGGCGGTCGTCGCGAAGCCGGCGACGTACTGCTGGTAGCTCCCGCCGGCGATGTTCTTGCCGCCGAGGGCCCAGGCGGAGGCGTAGTCGTGGTTCGTGATGTCCTGGTAGTACTGGGTGACCACGGCCGCGGCGTTGGTGAAGCCCGGCGTGCTCGGGGCGGTGACGGTGACCGTCGGGGTCGGGGTGGGGGTGACCGTCACGGTCGGTGGCGGCGTCGCGGTGACGGTGGTGGGAGTGGGCGTCGGCGTGGGACTCGGCGTCGGCGTGGGAGCCGGGGTGACCGTGACGGTCTGCGTGGGCGTCGAGGTGACCGTCGTCGGGGAGCCCGTGTGGCTCGCCGAGGAGGAGCCCGAGCCGCCGCAGCCGGCGACGACGAGGGCGGCTAATCCGGCCGCGAGGATGGTCGTGCGAAGCATGGCGACTGTCCGGCTTTCCGACGGGCGGCGCCGGAGCAAGGCGCAGCCCACCCTTCCATGAGGACAGCACCGGCACCGTGTCCAGTCTGCCGGTTCCGGCCCGGCGGTCGCAAGAGAAGCGGGACCCGCCGGCGGCCGTCAGTCTCCGGCGACGAGGTTCTGCTCGGCCCAGATGGTCTTTCCGGCCGGGGCGTGACGGGTGCCCCAGCGGTCGGCGATCTGGGCGACGAGCAGCAGGCCACGGCCGCCCTCGTCGAAGACGCGGGCGCGGCGCAGGTGCGGGGCGGTGCTGCTGGTGTCGGAGACCTCGCAGATCAGGGTGCGGTCGTGGATCAGGCGCAGGGTGATGGGGGGAGCTCCGTAGCGGATGGCGTTGGTGACGAGCTCGCTGACGATCAGTTCGGTGGCGTCGGCCAGGTCCGCGAGCCCCCAGGCGGCGAGCTGCGCGGACGCGTCCCGGCGGGCCCGGGTGACCGCGATCGGGTCGGAGGGGACGGTCCAGCTGGCGACCCGGCCGGCGCCGAGCGCCCGGGTGCGGGCGAGCAGGAGGGCGACGTCGTCCTGCGGGCGGCCGTTGAGCAGTTCGGCCAGGACGGTGTCGCAGAGGCCGTCCAGCGCGGCGTCGGCATCGCCGAGGAGGTCGCACAGCCGCGCGAGGCCTTCCTCCTCCTCGCGCCCGCCGGCTTCGACCAGGCCGTCGGAGTACAGGGCCAGCAGGCTGTGCTGGGGCAGTTCCACGACGGTCGCCTCGAAGGGCAGGCCGCCGTTGCCGAGCGGGGGGCCGACCGGGACGGGCAGCGGTGCGGCGGTGCCGCCCGGCAGGGCGATGACCGGCGGCGGGTGGCCGGCGCTGGCGACGGTGAGGGTGCAGGACACCGGGTCGTAGACGCCGTAGCAGCAGGTGGCGCCGGCCTCGCTGCCGGGCCGACCGGCCTCGGTCCCGACCTCGGCGGACAGGTGGATGACCAGGTCGTCGAGATGGGTCAGCAGCTCGTCGGGCGACAGGTCGACGTCGGCCAGGGTGCGCACGGCGGTGCGCAGGCGTCCCATCGTCGCCGCGGCGTGGATGCCGTGGCCGACGACGTCGCCGACCACCAGCGCGACCCGGGCTCCGGAGAGCGGGATCACGTCGAACCAGTCGCCGCCGAGTCCGGACTGGCTCCGGGCCGGGAGGTAGCGGGTGGCGACCTCGACCGCGCTCTGGTCCGGCATCCGGCGCGGCAGCAGGCTGCGCTGCAGGGAGAGGGCGGTGTCGCGCTGGCGGGTGTAGCGGCGCGCGTTGTCGATGGCCACGGCCGCCCTGGCGGCCAGCTCCTCGGCGAGCAGCAGGTCGTCCTGGTCGAAGCGCTCCATCCGGTCCGGGCGGCTGCGGCGGTAGAACGCCGCCACGCCCAGCGTCGCCCCGCGGGCGCGCAGCGGCACCGCCATCATCGAGTGGTAGCCCTGCTCGCGGATCCGGGCAGCCCGGATCGCGTCGCGGCTCATCCACTGGATGAACTCGGCGTCCTCGGCGTTGCTGAGCACGCCCGCCCCGGTGGCGAGGGCGCGGGCCGGCGGGGTGAAGTCCGGGTAGCTGTCCGCCACGCCGATCTCGAGCACGGTCCGCAGGCGCGGGCTGCTGCCGGGGGCGAAGCGGTGCACGATCCGCCGCAGGGTCACGGTGCCGTGCAGTGCCTCCTCGCCCAGTTCGGCGTCCCGTTCCAGGGCGGTGAGCAGGTCGACGCTGGCGAAGTCCGCGAGCTCCGGGACCGTCACCTCCATCAGTTCCCGCGCGGTCTGGGCGAGGTCGAGCGTGCTGCCGATGCGGCTGGCGGCCTCGTTGAGCAGGAGGAGGCGTTTGCGTGCGTAGTACTGCTCGGTCGTGTCGTGGGCGACCAGGGCGACCCCGTGCACCCGCCCGTCCGGTTCCTTCAGCGGGACGAAGTCGACGGACCACGAGTGCACGCGTCGCTGGCCGCCGGTGCGCTGGAAGCTGTCCAGGTGCTGGGGCTCGCCGCTGTCGACCGCCCGGCGCAGCCCGTCGGCCAGGTCGACCGTCTGCGGCTGCGTGGTGATGTCCTGGATCCGCAGGCCCCGGACGACCTCGTCCGGGAGGCCGACGACCGGCAGCATGGCCTGGTTGGAGTGGCGGTATGCGAGGTCCGCGTCGTAGAGCGAGATGGAGCAGTGCGGCAGCTGCTCGAAGGCCCGGCGCGCCAGGTCGTCGTCCTCGCGCCGCGGCTGCCGGCCGCCCGTCGCGCAGACGAAGCGCCAGGTGCCCGGTCCGCAGCCCGGCGCGTCGCGGTGGGCGAGAGCGGTCACCTCCACCCGTGAGCCGTCGCGGCGCCGCAGCGCGAGCTCGCCGCTCCAGCGCTGCCCGGCGTCGCCCACCGCGCGCGCCAGCTCCGCCGCCGGGGAGGGCTCGGCCAGCAGCCGGGCGGCGGGCCGTCCCAGCACCTCGCCGGCGGAGTGGCCGAGCAGGCGCTGCGCCCCGTCGCTCCAGCGCGTGACGCGCCCGCGGGCGTCGACGACGCACTCCGCCGTGCCCGCGCCGTCCGCCTCCCGCCGGGACGGCCCGGTACCGGAGGGAGCTCCACCTCGTTCATCCACCAGCAGACCGCCCTCTGACGCATCGATGACGTACTCGACGATAAGCGATGGAATCACCGCATATCCGCCATTACGGGCGGCGGTCGCCTGCCCGGCCGAACGTGTGATCCGCCGGGGCGGCGGTGATCATGCCGAACGCCGCCTCCATCGCCCCGTCGACCCGCTGCCCCGCCTCGTTCCATGGCAGAGCAGGCAGCCCGCCGAGGTGTCCGGTCCATGGCGGGGACGGACGGCAGGCATGACGGCCCGTCAGGAGGCCTAGCCGCAAGCAGCGCCGGAGGCAAAGCCCGGCCGCTGCGGAGTTGTGGCACCGGCGGCGGATCCGCAGGCCGGGGCGCCTCCAGCGGTGCGGTGATCCCGCGGTCCGCCATGAAAGTTGCACGTCGAAGGAGCCCGCCTGCCGAAACTTATCGACCCCTCCGCCGAAAGTATTGACAGCCCCGGGCGGCCGTGGCAACACTGTCGCCGTTGACAGGTCCGCTTCGTCTCATCTGTCCGATCCCCAACCAGGTTCAGAGTCATCGACGTTGAGGACAGGTCAGCTCCGTTCACCGCTGCGCCGCGCCGCCTTCGACCCCACCCGCCGGCGGCCGGCGACAGCGTGGAGCCCCCCACCCCCACCCCAGGAGGACCACCTCCATGAACCTTCCCCACCCCCGAAGCCGCCGAGCGCTCCCCGCGGACCGCCGAAGTCCCGGCCGCAAGCGGCTGTTCGCGCTCTTCACCGCGCTCCTCGCGGCCGCGGCGGCGCTCGCGGCGATGCTCGTCGCCGTCCCGGCCGCCCAGGCGGCCACCACCGGTGCCCTGCGCGGCACGGGCTCCGGTCGCTGCCTCGACGTGTCGGGCGCCAGCCAGAGCGACGGCGCGTCCCTGCAGATCTACGACTGCTCGAACGGCGCCAACCAGCAGTGGACGCTGACCGACAGCGGCCAGCTGACCGTGTACGGCAGCAAGTGCCTGGACGTACCGAACAACGCCACCACGGCCGGCACCAAGGTGGAGATCTGGTCCTGCAACGGCGGTGCGAACCAGCAGTGGCGGCTGAACTCCGACGGCAGCATCGTCGGCGTCGGCTCCGGGCTCTGCCTGGACGTCACGGGCGGCGCCACGGCCAACGGCACCGCCGTGGAGATCTGGTCGTGCAACGGCCGGAGCAACCAGCAGTGGACCGGCCTGTCCGGCGGCGGACCGACCCCCACCCCCACCCCGACGGGCGGCGCCTGCGCCCTCCCGTCCAGCTACCGGTGGAGCTCGACCGGCGCGCTGGCACAGCCGGCCAACGGCTGGGTCTCGCTGAAGGACTTCACCAGCGTGGTGTACAACGGCAAGCACCTGGTCTACGCCTCCGACGTGAACGGCTCCACGTACGGCTCGATGATGTTCAGCCCGTTCACCAACTGGTCCGACATGGCCTCGGCCGGCCAGACCGGGATGAGCCAGGCCGCGGTGGCGCCCACGCTCTTCTACTTCGCGCCGAAGAACATCTGGGTGCTGGCCTACCAGTGGGGCGCCTGGCCGTTCATCTACCGCACCTCCAGCGACCCGACCAACCCCAACGGCTGGTCCGCCCCGCAGCCGCTCTTCACCGGCAGCATCCCGAACTCCGGCACCGGCCCGATCGACCAGACCCTGATCGCCGACGACCAGAACATCTACCTGTTCTTCGCCGGCGACAACGGCAGCATCTACCGGGCGAGCATGCCGATCGGGAACTTCCCCGGCAACTTCGGCTCCTCGTACACCACCGTGATGAGCGACTCGGCGGTCAACCTCTTCGAGGCGCCGCAGGTCTACAAGGTCCAGGGCCAGAACCAGTACCTCATGATCGTCGAGGCGCGGGGGGCGACCGAGCAGCGCTACTTCCGCTCCTTCACCGCCACCAGCCTGAACGGCTCCTGGACCCCGCAGGCCGCCAGTGAGAACAACCCCTTCGCGGGCAAGGCCAACAGCGGCGCCACCTGGACCAACGACATCAGCCACGGCGACCTGGTCCGCAACAACCCCGACCAGACGATGACCATCGACCCCTGCAACCTGCAGTTCCTCTACCAGGGCAAGTCCCCCTCCGCGAGCGGGCCGTACGACCAGCTGCCGTGGCGCCCCGGCGTCCTCACCCTGCAGCACTGAACCACGCGACCGCGCGGTGGGCACCTGCTGACGGGTGCTCACCGCGCGGTCGCCGTCGCCGCGGTGGCGGTGGCGGTGCCTAGCGGACGCCGTTCAGCGGAGCCGGGGTCCAGGCGGTGAAGGCGGCGCCGTCCAGGTTGAGCGCGACGGCGCGGCTCTGCAGGGCGGCGGGGGTGGTGACGGTGCCCCAGGAGCCGGTGATCAGCCGCTGTTCCAGGGCGTGCAGGCCCGCCACGATCTCCGCGGTGGTGAAGCTGCAGTGGCCCTGCCGGGCCACGAAGGCCTGCCGGAGCAGGTCTCCCGTGCCGGAGGCCTGGACCCGGGCGGCGTACGCGTTCTCCTGCTCCACCGGAACCAGTTGGTCGGAGGTGGTGTGGATGTCGAGTGTCGGGATGCCGACCGAGCCGACCGTGGAACTGGCCGTGAGGTTCGCCCGGGCGGCGCCGGAGCCGGTGATGGCGGCGCCCGCCGTGAGCGCGGCGGTGTCGGCGTTCGGGTCGAGGCCGGCCGCGCCGTACAGGGCCCGCACCTCCTCGGAGTGCCAGGACTGGTTGAGCAGGGCGGTGAAGTCGACTCCCCTGGTCCCGGAGGGGTTGCCGCCGGCGGACTGCTCGACCGCGTAGCGTCCGGGGATGATGAAGCCCAGCACGCCCTGGTGCAGCCACGCGTACTGCTGGGCCTCCTGGTTGGCGTAGTCGCCCGGGGCCGGCGGGTTCTGGCCGGGGGCCCAGGCCGACTGGTTGAGGTAGGCGGCCGCGAGGGCGATCCGGGCCCGGCCGGCCGGGGTCTGCTGCGCGGTGTCGACGGCGGTGGTGAGCCGGGTGGCCAGCGCCGAGGCGGTGGCCGAGTCGGGCAGGTTGACCAGCAGCGGCAGGTCGGCGCGGTCGAAGAACCAGGCCAGGGCGTACTCGGCGTCGAGCTGGTAGTCCTCCAGGTTCACGCCGCCCGCGACCAGTCCGCACAGGTTCAGCGCACCGTCGACCCGGCCCGCGCCGTCGCGGGCGATCTGGGCGTTGACCAGGCCGCCCATCGAGGCACCGATGGAGACCACGTGCACGGGCCGGCCGACGGTGGCGGTGAACGCGGAGATGGTGGCGAACTGGTCCCGCTCGGCCGACTTCAGGGCCCAGGCCGATCCGTTCGGGTCGTAGGAGGAGCCGGCCAGGGCGTAGCCCTCGGCGAGCAGTTCGGTCGCGGAGCCGCCGGTCGGCGCGTCGGCGGCGGTCAGCGGGCCGAAGCCGTGGCTGAACAGCAGCAGGATGCCGTTCCACTGGGCCGGCTTGTCGGCGATCCAGGTCGCGCCGTCCTGCAGGGTGCCGCTGTAGTGGGTGGTGGCGGTGGCGGCCGAGGCGGGGGCGGCAGCGACGGTGGCGGTGGCGGTGAGGGCGAGGACCGTGGCGGCGCAGAGGGCGGCCAGCGCGCGGCGGGGCGATCGGGACATCAGGAGCTCCAACACTGTAGGGGTGGGCCGGCGACGGGATCGCGCGGCGACTGCAGGGTCGTGGCGTGGTGAAGCGGGTGGGCCGCTCGTGCTCAGCCTGCGGCAGCGGGCTCCCCGGCCGCCGCCCGGCCCCGCAGCGCCAGCAGCGCCAGCACGGCGGAGAAGAGCGCGGCGCTGCCGCAGACCACGAAGCCGACCGAGTAGCCGGAGCCCAGCGCGCTCTCGGCGAGCGGGTGCAGGGCGGCGAGCTTCGGCGAGGCGGAGGCGCCGTTGACGGCCAGCGGGCCGCCCTCCCGCAGGATCGCCGCGCCCGCGCCCTTGAGCGGGCCCGGCAGGTCGGAGCCACCGAGCGCGCCGGCGAACCGGTCGCCGGCCCGGCTGAGCGCGATCGCGCCGATCACCGCCGGTCCGAGGGTGAAGCCGAAGTCGCGCAGCAGGTTGGTGGTGGCGCTGGCCATGCCGGCCAGGTGCGGCGGCACGGTGGTGACGGCCGTGGCGGTGACGGAGGAGACGGTCACCGCGAAGCCCAGGCCGACCAGCGCGAGCGGCACGATCAGCGAGCCGAAGGCCTCGTCGGTGATCGGCAGGGTGGCCGCCCAGTAGTTGCCCGCCGCGATGAGCAGCAGGCCGGAGCCGAGCAGCAGGCGCGGCGGGGCGGCGTTCAGCAGCCGCCGGGTCAGCGGGAGCACGGCCAGCGCGATGCCGTTGAGCAGCAGGAACGCCATGGCGGTGCGCATCGGCGGCTGCTCCTGCACCGGGCCTAGGCGGATGCTGACCGAGTAGGCGGTGCCCAGGAAGCTGAACATGCCGACCACCGCCACCACCGAGGCCACCGCGAAGGACCGGTTGCGGAACAGGTCCAGCCGCAACAGCGGTGAGGCGACCCGCAGTTCGGCGGCCACGAAGCCGGCCAGGCCGAGCACTGCCAGGGCGAAGGCGGTCAGCACCGGGGTGGAGCTCCAGCCGTCCGTCGGGCCCTGGATGATCCCGTAGAGCAGCGCGAACAGGCCCAGGCCGATGGTGGTCTGGCCGATCGGGTCCAGCGAACGGCCCTCGGGGGCGCGGGAGTCGGTGGCGAACACGGCACTGGTCAGGGCGCTGGCGGCGCCGATCACGGTGACGATCACGAAGGCCCAGCGCCAGGAGCCGTGGGTGGCGGTGATGCCGCCGATCAGCGGGGCGACGAAGCCGCCGGTGGAGAGCAGCGCGGCCCACAGCGCGACGACCCGGGCCCGCTGGGCGGGCGAGCCGGCGGCCGCGGCGATGATCGCCAGCGAGGTCGGGAAGAGCGCCGCGGCGCCGAGGCCGGCCAGCGCCTGTCCGACCCAGAGCTGGTGGATGCCGGAGGCGGTGGTGCTGACGATCTCGCCGACGGCCAGCAGGGCCGCGCCGCCGACCAGCAGCCGCTTGCGGCCGAGCAGGTCGCCGAGCAGGCCGAAGGTCAGCTCCAGCACCGCCACCGGCAGCAGGAAGGCGTCCGAGATCCAGGTCAACTGCGATCCCACGGGGTGCAGTTGGCTCTGGAAGAGGCCGTTGAGGGTGGCCGGGATGGCCAGGCCGATCTGCGCGGTGCAGACGGCGAGCAGGCCGGCGGCCAGGGTTCCGGGTCTGAGCGCGGAACCGGGCCGG
Source organism: Kitasatospora sp. NPDC006697 (assembly GCF_042869935.1). Lineage (NCBI taxonomy): Bacteria > Bacillati > Actinomycetota > Actinomycetes > Kitasatosporales > Streptomycetaceae > Kitasatospora > Kitasatospora sp. NPDC006697. The sequence goes on along the minus strand of NZ_JBIAGU010000041.1, from coordinate 9,852 downwards.
ACGGGGTGCGCCGGTGCGTGGGTGGAGGTGGACATGGGTGGTTCTCCTGGGGATGGGCGGACGGAGGAACCGCTGTGGGGGCCCGGTCGGCGGGTGGAGGCCGGATGGCGGCCTTCGCGCGGCGGGGGGAACGGGGATCGGCGCGGCGCCCGGAGGATGCGGCTCTGCCGTGAGCGGCCGGTCCCGGTCGGTCGTCGGGCGGGTGGGGCATCGGCTCTGCGGCGAATGTAGGGCTACTCTTTGTCGGCCGTCAATAATCTGCACAATATTGGCCGCCCTCCCCCGAAACGGCGCGAGCGGCAGCCCCGTTGGGGACTGCCGCTCGCGCGGTGCTGCTGCCGGTCACGCGTAGAAGCGGTACACCGCCTGGGCGACGACGGCCGGCTTGGCGACCTCCTCGATCTCGACGGTCAGGTCGACCGTCACCTCGACGCCGCCCGCCACGTCCGTCACCGAGGCGATCACGCCGTGCGCCCGGATCTTCCGGCCGACCGGGACGGGCGAGGGGAAACGGACCTTGTTCAGACCGTAGTTGACGGCCATTCCGACACCCTCGACCTGCAGCAGCTCGTTCCAGAGCGGGATCAGCAGCGAGAGCGTCAGGTAGCCGTGGGCGATCGGGGCGCCGAAGGGCCCGGCGGCGGCCCGTTCGACGTCGACGTGGATCCACTGGTGGTCGTCGGTCGCGTCGGCGAAGGTGTTCACCCGGTCCTGGGTGATCTCCAGCCAGTCGCTGTGACCGAGGTCGGTGCCGCCGAGGGTGAGCAGTTCGGCGACGCCGTGGGCGGTGCGGGGCACGTGGGGGTCCTTCCTGAGGGGCGCGCCTCGGCGCGCCGAGCGGGGGTCAGTCCTGCCCGTGGGCGGCGCGGATCGGCCCCTTGAGGAGCTTGCCCGCCCCGCTGCGGGGCAGCGCGTCGGCGAACCGCACCGACTTGGGGATCTTGTAACGGGCCAGGCGGCCATCGAGGTGGGAGAGGATCTCATCGGCCCCCACGGCGGCACCGGGCTGCAACACCACGACGGCGCGCCCGACTTCGCCCCACTTCTCGTCCTGGACGCCGAACACGGCGCACTCGGCGACCGCCGGGTGCTCCATCAGGACGTCCTCCACCTCGGCGGGGTACACGTTCTCCCCGCCGGAGATGATCATGTCCTTCAGTCGGTCGACCAGCCGGATGTAGCCGTCCTCGTCCTGCACGGCCACGTCGCCGGAGCGGAACCAGCGGCCGTCGTGGTAGGCGCCGGCGGTCTCCCCCGGCAGCTTCCAGTAGCCGGCGGTGACGTTGGGGCCGCTGACCACCACCTCGCCGGGCTCCCCCACCGCGACCGGCTCGCCGGCCGGGTCGAGCAGCCGGACATCGGTGAAGAAGTGCGGCGTGCCGGCCGTGCCGGCGTGCTCCAGGGCGTCCGCCCGGTCGAGCAGCAGCACGCCGGGCGCCGCCTCGGTCATGCCGTAGCCCTGCACGAACGCCAGGCCCAGCTCCAGGTAGCTGCGGATGGTCCGGGCGGGCACGGGCGCGCCGCCGCAGAGCAGGTTGCGCAGGCTGCTCAGGTCGGCGCCGGCCCAGCCGGGCGCCTGGGCCATCGCGTCGTACATCGCCGGAACGCCGAACAGGCAGGTGATCCGGTGCCGTTCGATCAGCTCGATGGTGCGCGCGGCATCGAACCCGGACTCCAGCACGGCCGTCCCGCCCTTGAGCAGGGTGGGCAGGCAGGTCATGTTGAGAGCCGCGGTGTGGAAGAGCGGCGCGCTGACCAGGGTGACCTCGTCGCCGGCCAGGTCGACGTCCACCACCACGTTGACGCTGTTCCAGACGATGTTGCCGTGGGTGAGCAGGGTGCCCTTGGGCCGGCCGGTGGTCCCCGAGGTGTACATGATCATGCACAGGTCCTCGTGCGAGACCGGCAGGTCCAGCGGGCCGTCCGGGGCGTCCGCGAGCAGCGCCTCGAACTCCGCGCCCTCGACCGCCCACGGCTCCGCATCGCCCGACAACCCGTCGATCACGGCGGCGTCCTGACGGACCGTCAACATCAGCACGGCGCCGCTGTCCTGCAGCTGGTAGCGCAGCTCCGGCACCGCCAGGCGGGTGTTCAGCGGGACGAAGACCGCCCCCAGCTGCCCGGCCGCGAACAGCGCCTCCAGGAAAGCGGGGTGGTTGGGGCCGAGGAAGGCGACCCGGTCACCGCGCCGCACCCCGCGCAGGTGCAGCAGGTGGGCGAGCCGGCTGGACCGGCGGTGCAGCTCGGCGTAGCTGGTGGCCCGGCCCTCGTGGAGCAGGGCTGTGCGGTGCGGTGTCTTGCGGGCCCGGCGGGCGGGCCAGGAACCGATGCCTTCGTTGTGCAACGCGGGACTCCTCTGTCTGCGTCACGTCGGTCTGCGTCACTTCTGCCCGTCGAGGCCGAGCAGCCGGGCGGCGTTGTCCTTGAGGATCTTCGGCCGAACCTCGTCCTTGATCGGCAGCTGCGCGAAGTCCGCGAGCCAGCGGTCCGGGCTGATCAGCGGGTAGTCCGAGCCGAACAGCACCTTGTCCTGGAGGAGGCTGTTGGCGTACTTCACCAGCTGCGGCGGGAAGTACTTCGGCGACCACCCGGACAGGTCGATGTAGACCTGGGGCTTGTGCGTCGCCACGGCCAACGCCTCGTCCTGCCAGGGGAAGGAGGGGTGGGCCAGGATGATCGGCATGCCCGGGAAGTCCGCCGCGACGTCGTCCACCAGCATCGGGTTCGAGTACTTCAGCCGGATCCCGCCGCCCCCGGGCGCGCCGGCGCCGATGCCGGTCTGCCCGGTGTGGAAGACGGCGATGGCGCCGGCCTCCTCGATCGCCTCGTAGAGCGGGTAGGCGAGCCGGTCGTTCGGGTGGAACGCCTGCACGTTGGGGTGGAACTTGAAGCCGCGGACGCCGAACTCCTCCACCAGCCGGCGGACCTGGCGGGCGCCCGCCCGGCCCTTGTGCGGGTCGATGCTGGCGAACGGGATGATCACGTCGGGGTTGAGGCGGGCGGCCTCGGCGACCTCCTCATTGGGCACAGCGGGGGTGCCGGTGGCGGCCTCCGCGTCCACCGTGAAGACCACGCAGGCCATCCGGCGCTCGCGGTAGTGGTCGGCGATCTCGGACAGGGTCGGCCGGCGGTGGTCGGCGTGGAAGTAGGCGCCGGCCGCGGCGTCGAGCTCCGCCGAGAGCGAGCCCTGCCCGGCCGCGGAGACCTCGGCGTGGGTGTGCACGTCGATGGCGACGAGCTCGTCGAGCCGCAGGCGGCGGTACGGTTCCTGAGGGGTCATCGGGGCGGCCGCCGTTCAGATCCGCGGCGCGGGGATGCCGTAGGTCTCGGGCACCCGGCCGACCGAGACCGGCCAGGCCGCGGCGATCGCGTCGGCGCACCAGCCGCCGTCCGCGTAGGCGACCGCGACCTCCTGCGGGTGCGACCAGAGCGCCAGCTTGTCGCCGCCGATGCCGATGCACTGCCCGGTGACCTCGGCGGCCGCGTCGGAGGCGAGGTAGACGACCAGCGGCGCGACGTCCTCGGCGGTGCCGAAGCCCTCCCCCTTGCGCAGGCTGTCCGGCAGCGGCGTGCCGTGCTGCTCCAGCGCCTCGACGTGCGGGGCGAAGACGGGGATGGTCTTGGTCATCGCGGTGGCGGCGACCGGGATCACCGCGTTGGCGGTGATGCCCGCCTTCGCCAGCTCCATCGCCCAGGTCCGGACCATGGCCGCGATGCCCGCCTTGGCGGCGGCGTAGTTGGTCTGGCCGAAGTTGCCGCGCTGGCCCGCCGGGGAGCCGGCCACGATCACCCGCCCGCCCTCGCCCTGCTCGCGCATCTGCGTCACGGCGGCGCGCACGCAGGTGAAGGTGCCGCGCAGGTGGACCTCGACGACCGTGTCGAAGTCCTCCTCCGTCATCTTCCACAGCACCCGGTCGCGCAGCACTCCGGCGTTGGTCACCATCACGTCCAGCCGCCCGAACTCGGCCACGGCCCGCGCCGTCAGCGCCTCGGCGGTCTCCACGGACCCCACCGCGCCCACCTCGGCGACCGCCCGGCCGCCGGCCGCCTCGATCTCCTTGACCGCCTCGGCGGCGGCCTCGGCGTCCACATCGTTGACCACGACCGCCGCGCCGGCGGCGGCCAGCGCCTTGGCGTAGGCGAGACCGAGGCCGCGGCCGCTGCCGGTGACCACGGCGACCTTGCCGTTCAGATCCATGGGACTTCTCCTTCGAGGGGTGGGGTGCGCCTTACGTTAGGCAGATTCATGTAGGCCGTCAAGATAGTGCCAAACATTCCGGGCCCCGGTCCGACGGGCCCGGTGCGGGTCCTAGGCTGGGGCCCGTGATCGATCTCGACCCCGCCCCGCGCCCCCAGTCACTGATGCTCACCTTCTTCGGCATCCACGTCCTGGGGCGGGACATCGCTCTGTCCTCCGGCTGCGTCATCGAGATCTTCGAACGCGTCGGCGTGACCGAGGAGGCGGTGCGCTCCACGCTGACCCGGATGGTCAACCGCGGCCTGCTCACCCGGCACCGGCAGGGGCGCAAGATGTACTTCGGCCTCACCCCCCGCGCCGCCGCCGTGCTGCGGGACGGCCACGACCGGGTCTGGCGCACCGGGGCGGTCAACCGGGACTGGCGGGGCCAGTGGACCCTGGTCGGCTTCTCGCTGCCGGAGGCCTGGCGCCGCCAGCGCCACGACCTGCGCTCCCGGTTGACCTGGGGCGGCTTCGGTCCGCTGCAGAACGGCCTCTGGGTGGCCCCCGGCGAGGTGGACGTCCCGGCGCTGCTCGGCGACCTCGAACTCGACGCCCACCTGCGGGTGTTCCGGGGGACGGTGCTGGCGCCGACCGAGGTCTCGCAGGTGGTCGGGTCCGCCTTCGACACCGAGGGCATCGCCGAGGGCTACCGGGCGTTCCTGGCCCGCTGGAGCGGTCCGGCGGCCGAGGCCGGCGGACCCCTGGGGCAGCAGCTGCTGGTCCACACCGACTGGCTCGAACTCGTCCGCCGGGACCCGCACCTGCCGGCCGAGCACCTGCCGGCCGACTGGCCCGCGATCCAGGCCGAGCAGCTGTTCCGCGCCATCGCCGAGGAGATCGCCGAACCGGCGGACCGGCAGGCCGCGGAGCTGCTGGACAGCATCACCACCGGCTGACCGCCGGGCCGGTCCCGTCAAAGGTCGAGCACCAGCCGCTCACCGAGACAGCGCGAGACGCAGATCATCATGCTGGCCGACTCGGCCCGCTCCGCCTCGGTGAGCAGCGAGTCCCGGTGGTCCGGGCGCCCCTCGAGCACGTCGGTCTCGCAGGTCCCGCAGGTGCCCTGCTCACAGGAGTAGAGGACGTCGACCCCGGCGCCGCGCACGGTTTCCAGCACCGAGGCGTCCGCCGGCACGGTCAGGGTCCGGCCCGAACGCTCCAGCACCACGGTGAAGGCGCGGTCCCCGGCGGTCCGGGCCGGCTCCCGGGGCTGGAACCGTTCGAACCGCGCAGGCGCGCGGCCGGTCCGCTCGCAGTGCCGCTCGACGGCTTCGAGCAGCGGCCCGGGTCCGCAGCAGTAGACCGCCGCGTCGGCCGCCAGCCCGTCGAGCTCGCCCGCGAGGTCCAGCAGGCCGCACTCGTCCTGGGGGCGGAGCAGCACGCGGTCGCCGTAGCGCTCAACCAGGCCCGCGGCGAAGGCCATCGAGGCGCGGGACCGGCCGCCGTAGAGCAGCGTCCACTCGGCGCCGGCCGCCTGCGCGGCGGCGAGCATCGGCAGGATCGGGGTGATCCCGATGCCGCCGGCGACGAAGAGGTAGCGCGGCGCGGGCAGCAGCGCGAACTGGTTGCGCGGGCCCCGGACCCGCAGCCGGGCGCCTTCGCGGACGGTCTCGTGGACGAGGGCGGAGCCGCCGCGCCCCTGGGGCTCGCGCAGCACGGCGATGGTCCAGGAGGTCCGGTCGGCCGGGTCCCCGCAGAGCGAGTACTGGCGTTCGATCCCGTTGGCGAGCAGCAGGTCGAGATGGGCGCCGGGCGTCCACTCCGGCAGCGCGCCGCCGTCGGGGCGGGCCAGGGTGAGCGAGACGACGGCCGCGGCCTCCTCGCGGCGGCCGGTGACGACCAGGTCCAGCGTCTCCTCCTGCGCGGTCATCGCCGTTCTCCTTCCGTGGGCGGCAGTTGGTGGCGCGGGTGGTCGAGCAGCCAGCTCCACGCGGCGACCGGGTCCGGCGCGCCGGTCCGCGCGCCGCAGAAGCAGTGCGCGTCGAGGAGGTCGCCGCCGGGCAGCCACTCGATGCGGTACACCCGGCGCTGGTGCGCGTCGGTCATCAGGCCACCCGGTCCCGGTCGGCTCCGGCGCCGGCCAGCCGCGCGAGGATGCGCCGGGCGGCCAGCGCGCCGGTGTCGATGTTGATGCTGAGTTCCTGATACGCCGTCGGCTCGCTGTCCAGGGCGCGCTGGAGCAGGTTGAGGGCGTTCACGTCCTGTATGACCACGGTGTGGTTGAAGTCGCGCAGGAAGGCCGTCACCTCCTCGTCCCCGAGCGCGAAGTCCCGGGAGACGGCCCAGAAGTCGTACACCTTGCCGGGCGCCGAGGGGGTGATCGCGTAGGTGATCTCGGTGCGGAACACCGGCTCCTGGCGGCCGGCCGGGGAGATCCGGCTGTGCAGCAGGTAGAGGCAGGGCGCGAAGTACTCGATGTCCTGGAGCCGGGTGATCCTGCCCTCGATGCCGGTCGAGCGGGCGTAGAAGGGCGGGCACTCCGCGTCGGACATGTGCCGCGAGACCCGGACGACGCCGGCCTCCTCGTCCACCTCGGTGGTGATCGGGGTGGCGGCCACCTCCGGGGTGCCGATGTACCCGCCGTGCAGGTAGGTCTCGTGCGAGAGGTCGAGCAGGTTGTCCACCAGCAGGCCGTAGTCGGCCTCGATCGGCTCCATCCCGCACACGGTCGTCATCGCCGGGTCGACCAGGTGCGGGGCGCGGGGCACCCAGGAGGTGTCGGCCGCCGCCGGGTCGCCCACCCAGATCCAGACCAGCGAGTCCTGCTCGACCACCGGGTAGGCGGCGACCCGCGCGGTGCGCGGCACCCGCGACTGCCCGGGGACGGAGAGGCAGGCGCCGCCCCGGTCGTAGCGGAAGCCGTGGTAGCCGCAGACGATGGTGTCGCCCTCCCGGCGGCTCTCGGAGAGCGGGAACCGGCGGTGCACGCAGCGGTCGGCCAGCGCGACCACCCGGCCGTCCTGCTCGGAGCGGTAGAGCACCACGGGCTCGCCGAGGACGGTGCGGCCGAGCAGCTCCTCGCCGACCTCGGCCGCGTACGCGACGACGTACCACTGGTTGCGGGCGAACAGTGTCATGGGATCCGTCCCTGGGTCGCTGGGGAGTGCGGGGGAATGCGACGAGGCTCCCAGCGCGGCCCGGGGCGGACAACGAGACTTCCGTCAGGTGAAAGCCCCGGGCCGGTCCGCGGCGAGCGCCCGCGAGATGGACCGCGCGGCGAGCAGCACGGCCGGTCCGAGCGCCGCCGGGTTCCCCGGCGCGCGCACCACGATCGAGACCGCCGCGACCACCGCGCCGGCCGCGCCGCGCACCGGGGCCGCCACCGACACCGCGTCCGGGGTGATCTGGCGGTCGCTCACCGCGAGTCCGGCGCGGCGCACCTCGGCCAGCATCCGCCGCAGCCGGTCCGGATCGGTCACGGTCCACGGGGTGAAGGCGGTGAGGCCGGCCGCCAGGTAGTCGTTCTGGAAGTCGGCCGGGGCGTGGGCGAGCAGGGCCAGTCCGACACCGGTCGCGTGCAGCGGCCAGTGCGCGCCGACCTGGGTGCGCACCCCGACCGAGGAGCGGCCGGCCAGGCGTTCCACGTAGACCGCGTCCCCGCCCTCGCGGACCGCCAGCTGCACGTTCTCGCGGGTCGCCTCGTACAGGTCCTCGAGATACGGCAGGGCCGCCTCGCGCAGCACCGGCCCGCGCGGGGCCAGGGTGCCGAGCTCGAACAGGCGCAGCCCGACGTGGTAGACCCCGTCGGCGTCCCGCTCCAGCGCGCCCCAGCCGGTGAGCTCGGAGAGCAGGCGGTGCGCGGTGGGCAGCGGGAGTCCGGCGCGCCGGCCGATCTCGCTGAGGGTCAGGGCGGGGGCGGCCCGGTCGAAGGCGGCCAGCACGGACAGCAGCCGTCCGGCGGCGTTGCGGGCCGGTGTCGGGGGCGTCATGGGGGCGACCGTAGACCATCGGACCGGCCCCGACCAGGTGTGCCGCGGTGCTGGTCCCGCCCGGACGGCGCGCTCGGGTGGGGGGACCGTCCGGGCGGAGCGGGGGGCCGGGCCCCGCGGGCGGCTGGGCCCGGCTGAGGGAAGTATGCGGCGGCCGCGAGGCCTGGTCAATGAAAACTACCGGCAACGAACAAGAAACTTTCTCTACGCGAGTCATGTCCATCGTCTCTGGTCACAACCGATGGGGCCGTCGGCCGCTGCTCAATACCTCACGCCTGCACCACCATTGACTCCCGCCTGAGGACGGGTCTAGCTTCGGGGCGGTTCGGGATGTTTCTCGAAAGTTTCGAACTCCTCGTCATCTCCCTTTGCTCCCAAGGAGTCCGCTGTGCACCCCACCCGCCGGTTCGCCCCCGCCGCCGCCATGGCCGCCCTCCTCGTGCTCGCCCCGTCCGCCGCGGCCACCGCCGGCGGGAAGGGCGGCGGTCCGGTCCCGGCCGACTCGCTGCGCGCCCTGGCCGCCCGCCAGCACCTGCGCGTCGGCACCGCCGTCGACGCGGCCCAGCTGGGCGCCAACCAGGCGTACACCGGCCTGGTGGCGGACCAGTTCTCCGTCGTGACGCCGGAGAACTCGATGAAGTGGGAGGCGGTGGAGCCCACCCGGGGCGGCTACGACTGGGCCCCTGCCGACCAGTTGGTGCAGTTCGCCGAGCAGCACGGCCAGGAGGTCCGCGGCCACACCCTGATGTGGCACAACCAGCTGCCGGCCTGGCTCACCGCCGGCGCCGCCGACGGGACCATCAGCGACGCCCAGCTGCGCGACATCCTGCACCAGCACATCACCGACGAGGTCTCCCACTTCCGCGGCAGGATCTGGCAGTGGGACGTGGTCAACGAGGTCTTCGCCAACTCCTGGGACACCGCCCTGCCCAACGGCCTGAACAGCGGCGACTTCTGGATCCAGCACCTCGGTCAGGGCGTCATCGCCGACGCCTTCCGCTGGGCCCACCAGGCGGACCCGAAGGCCCTGCTCTTCTACAACGACTACAACATCACCGGCGAGGACGGCACCAACACCAAGTTCACGGCGGTCTACGACTACGTCAAGCAGCTGCGCGCGCAGGGCGTCCCGATCGACGGCATCGGCGAACAGGGCCACCTGGACACCCAGTACGGCTTCGACGCCCAGCGCTTCCAGAACGACCTCCAGGCCTTCGGCGACCTGGGGTTGAAGGTGGCGGTCACCGAGGCCGACGTGCGCACCAACGTGGACAACGCGACGGCCCAGGTCCCGACCAGCCAACTCGCCGCGTTCGCCCAGCCGTACGAGTTCTCCGAGGAGCTGAAGGGCTGCCAGCTGGTCCCGCAGTGCATCTCCTTCACCGCCTGGGGCGTGTACGACGGCGACTCCTGGATCCCCGGCACCTTCACCGGCGAGGGCTACGGCCTGCTCTACGACGTGAACCTGAAGCCGAAGCCCGCCTACTTCGCGCTCCAGCAGGACCTGGCCGTGGGCGCGGGCAGCGCGCACCGCGGCGACCGGGACTGAGCCCGTGAGCCGCCGGGCGGGGCCCCCCCGGGGGGGCGGGGGGGCCCCCCCGGGGGGCGGGGGGGGCGGGGCGGGGGGGGGGGGCGGGGGGGCGGGGCGCCGGGCGCGGGTACGCCGGCGGGCGGGGCCGGGAC
>NZ_JBIAGU010000040.1:0-83784 GCF_042869935.1 Kitasatospora sp. NPDC006697 | reverse complement strand
CCAACGCCACCAACGACGACGAACACGCCGTATCCACCGTCAACGCCCGCCCACGCAACCCCAACACATACGCAATCCGCCCCGACGCCACACTGATCGCCGAGCCGGTGAGCAGGTAGCCGGCCGCCGCACCGTCGCCGGCCTCGTGCAGGCGCGGGGTGTAGTCGGACGGGCTGGCGCCGATGAAGACACCGGTGTCGGTGTCGCGAAGCTCGTGCGGGTCGATCCCGGCCCGCTCCAGCGCCTCCCAGGCGACCTGGAGCAGCAGCCGCTGCTGCGGGTCGGTCGCGGTGGCCTCGCGCGGCGAGATGCCGAAGAACGCGGGGTCGAACTCGCCGACGCCGTCCAGGAACCCGCCGCGCCGGGTGGCGGAGGCACCGGCGAACAGCGTCTCCAGGTCCCAGCCGCGGTCGGTGGGGAAGTCGCCGGTCGCGTCCCGACCGCTCGCCACCAGCTCCCACAGCTCCTCCGGCGACGACACCCCGCCCGGGAACCGGCACCCCATCCCCACGATCACCACCGGGTCCTCCGCCACCGCCGCCTCCCGCACCGCCACCGGCCGCTCGGCGGGCTCGGGCGCGCGCAGTGCCTCGGTGAGCTCGACGGCGGTCGGGTGGCTGAAGAGCAGGCCGGCGGGCAGTTCGCGGCCGAGCGCCGCACCGAGCCGGTCGCGCAGCTCCACCAGGCCGAGCGAGTCGAGGCCGAGGTCCTTGAAGGAGGCCCGGGCGTCCACCCGCGCAGGGTCGGCGAAGCCGAGCACGGCCGCCAACTCGGCCAGCACCAGGGCGTCGAGCACGCCGTCCTCGGGGGTGCGCCGGGCCGGCTCGGGCGCGGACGGCCCAGCCGCCGGCTCAGCCGCCGGCTCAGCTGCCGGCTCCGCAGCCGGCTCCGCAGCCGGCTCCGCACCGGCCGTGGGCTGGGCCGCCCGATCCGCCCGCAGGTCGATCCAGTACCGCTCCCGCTGGAACGCGTACCCGGGCAGCTCCACCCACGGCCCGCCCGTCTCCGGGAAGGCTCGCGACCAGTCCAGCTCCACCCCGGCGGTGAACAGCCTGGACAGCCCGCCCCGCAGGTCACCGTCCTTGCCCAGGACCGGGATGTGCGCCGCCGCCGGACCGGTGATCTCCCGTCCCAGCCCGCTGAGCACCGTGCCGGGCCCCGCTTCCACGAACGCGCCGACGCCCAGCTCGCGCAGCCGCCGCACCGCATCGACGAACCGCACCGGCCGCCGGGCGTGCTCGAGCCAGTACTCCACCCAGAACTCCGCCCGGCCCCGCGCCCCGTCCTGCTCCGCCGCCTCCCCGAGCAGGTCACCGGTCACCGTGGAGACGAACGGCACCTCGGCCCGGTGGTACGCCAACTGCCGCAGCTCCGAGCCGAACTCCTCCAGCACCGGGTCCATCAGCGGCGAGTGGAAGGCCTGGCTGACGGCCAACCGGCGGTGCCGGAGCGCCAGTTCACCGCACCGGCGGGCCAGTTCGGCCAGCAGCTCGACCGGTCCGGCGACCACCACCGACTCCGGCCCGTTCACCGCCGCCACCACCGCCGAACCGCCCAGCTCCGCCAGCAGCGCGCTGACTTCGTCCTCGGCCGCGCCGACGGCCAGCATCCCGCCGCCGGCGGGCAGTGCGCCCATCAGCCGGCCCCGGGCGGCGATCAGCCGGGCGGCCGAGTCCAGGTCGAGCACGCCCGCCAGGTGCGCGGCCGCCACCTCCCCGATCGAGTGCCCCGCGACGAAGGCCGGTTCGACGCCGAGCGCGGCCAGTTCGCGTGCGGTGGCCACCTCGACGGCGAACAGGGCGGGCTGGGTGTACTCGGTGCGGTCCAGCAGCGCTGCCTCCGGGCTGCCGGGCTCGGCGTGGAGCAGCGGTTCGATCGGCTCGGGCAGCCAGGGCGCCAGCGCCTCGGCGGCCTCCGCCAGCGCCCGGCGCCAGCGGGCCGACTGGGCGGCCGGCCGCCGGGCCATGGCCGCGCGCTGGCTGCCCTGCCCGGGGAAGAGCAGCGCCACAGCGCCCTCCGCCGCCCTCCCGGTCAGCAGCCCGGGCGCGGGCCGGCCCTCGGCCAGCGCGTCCAGCGCAGCCCGCAGTTCCCCGGTGTCCTGCGTCCCGGCGATCGCGGCCCGTTCGTCGAACGCCGTCCGCCGGGTCGCCAGCGCCCGCGCCAGGCCCGGCGGCACCGCGGGCCCGGCGGTCTCCAGGCTCTCCCGCAGCCGAGCCGCCTGGGCCCGCAGCGCCGGACCGGTCCGGCCGCTGAGCAGGATCGGACCGGTCTCCTCCTCGCCTGCCCCGGCCCCGGAGCTCGCGGTTCGGGGTGCCTCGCCCAGCACCAGGTGGCAGTTGGTGCCGCCCATGCCGAAGGAGCTGACGCCCGCCAGCAGCGGCCGCTCGGGCCGGGGCCAGGCGCCGTTGCGGGTGCGCACCCGCAGCTTCCAGCCCTCCAGGTCGATCGCGGGGTTGGGCTGCTCGTGGTGGAGCGTCGCGGGCAGCTCCCGGCGCGCCACCGCCAGCACCGCCTTCAACAGGCCGGCGATGCCCGCGGCGCCCTCCAGGTGGCCCAGGTTGGTCTTGACCGAGCCGACCTCCAGGACCTCCGCCCCCGGCTCGGCCGACCGCGCCAGCCGGAGCCCGCGCGCCTCCACCGGGTCCCCGACCGGCGTGCCCGTGCCGTGCAGTTCCACGTACTGCAGCTCGCCGGGACGGACCCCGGCCGTGGCGCAGGCCTCGCTGATCACCTCCGCCTGAGCCCGCTCGCTGGGCACGGTCAGGCCCGGCCCGCCGCCGTCGTTGTTGACGGCGCTGCCGAGGATCACCGCGTGCACCCGGTCGCCGTCGGCGAGCGCGGCCGCCAGCGGCTTGAGCAGCACCAGGCCGGCACCCTCGCCGCGCACGTAGCCGTTGGCCCGCCGGTCGAAGGTGTGGCACCTGCCGTCCGGGGAGAGCCCGCCGAACTCGGCCACCGACGCGCTGCCGGCCGGGTCCACGATCAGGTTGACGCCGCCGGCCAGCGCCGTGGTGGACTCGCCCCGGCGCAGGCTCTCGCAGGCCAGGTGGACGGCGACCAGCGAGGAGGACTGCGCGGTGTCGACCACGATGCTCGGACCGCGCAGCCCCAGCACGTAGGAGACCCGGTTGGCGATGACACCCCTGGTGGTGCCGGTGAGGGTGTGCCGGCCCGGCCCGGCCGCGCGGGAGAGCGCGGCGTACTCGTCGGCGATCGAGCCGACGAAGACGCCGGTGGCGCCCCCGCGCAGCGTGGCGGGCAGCAGGCCGGCGTCCTCGATCGCCTCCCAGCTCAGCTCCAGCACCAGCCGCTGCTGCGGGTCCATGGCCGCCGCCTCGCGCGGTGAGATGCCGAAGAACTCGGGGTCGAAGCGGTCGATCGCGGGCAGGTAGCCGCCGAACCGCAGCCCGGGGTGCTCTCCCTCGGTGGCGCCGCCGCTGCGGCCCGCCCGGTCGGCGGGCCGCTCGGCCACCGCCGTGCGCCCTTCGCTGAGCAGCGTCCAGAGCGCGCGCGGGTCGGCCGCGCCGGGCAGCCGGCAGGCCAGACCGATCACCGCGATGGGCTCGGCCACCGGCCCCGCGAGAGCCCGGCCGTCCGCCGCCGTCGTGTTGCCGCTCACTGCCATCACACATCTCTCTCTCGACGAGCCAGGGGAGTTCGGGCCTGCGCGGGACGATCCACCGCAGGGCGATCCGCCGCGGGTGGTCCACCGCGGGAGGTCCGACCGGTCAGACGGGGCGCACCGCGAGCGCCGCGCACACGGCCTCGGCGACCTCTGACAGGCGCGGGGCCAGGTAGAAGTGGTCTCCGGGGAACACCCGGAAGCTGAAGGCGCCGGCGGCGTGGTCCTGCCAGCGCCGTGCCTGGGCGACGCTCACCAGCGGGTCGCGGTCGCCGACCAGCACGGTGACCGGACAGCCGACCCGGTCGGCCGGATCGGGCCGGTAGCCGCCCAGCGCCCGGTAGTCGGCGCGGAGCGCGGGGAGTGCCAGCTCCCGCAGGTCCTCGTTCTCCAGCACCGCCCGGGTGGTGCCGCCGAGCCGCAGCACCTCCTCGACCAGGGCGTCGTCGCTGCGCAGCAGCGCCGGGTCGACCCTGGTGAGCGCCGGGGCCCGGCCGCCGGAGACCAGCAGCGCATGCGGCACGGGTCCGTCGCCGCGCTCGCCGATCAGGGCGGCCTCCAGGGCCACCAGGGAGCCCATGCTGTGTCCGAAGTAGGCGACCGGCCCGTTGATCCGGTGCTGCGTCAGCTCCTCCAACGCTTGCCTGGCCAGCTCCCGCAGGTCCGGCACGACGGGCTCGGCCCGCCGCTCCAGCCGGCCCGGGTACTGGACGGCGAGCACCCGGACCTCGGGGGCGAGTGCCTTGGCCAGGGGCGCGAAGTAGCCGGCGGCGCCGCCCGCGTGCGGGAAGACGACCAGGGTGGGTGCGCCGTCCCGGGCAGGTGCGTACTGCCGCAGCCAGTCGCCGACCAGCACCGCGGCGGGCGCGCTCACGCCCTCGCCGCCGTCGCCCCGGCCGCCGTCCCTCCCGCGGACGCCCCGTCGTTCCCGGCGGCCGCCGCGCGCAGCCCGTCCAGTGCGGCCGTCAGTGCGGCGACCGTCCGCGGGTCGGCGTCCGGGCGCATCCGCTGGACGGCCAGCAGGCTCCACACCACGGTCTCCCGGAGGTGGGCGGGCGCGCCGTGCACGTCGTCGTGCTCCAGCAGCCGCAGGTCCGCCACCTCCGCCCGCAGGCGGTCCGCGTCCGCGGGCGGGATGATCTCGTCGCGCAGCGCGACCACCGTCGCCAGCGGAATCCGCAGCCGGGACAGCGCGTCTTCCTCCAGCGCCAGTTCGCGCAGTCCGCGGTAGGCGTCGGCGGTGGGCAGGCCGGCCAGGTGGGCCAGCGTGTCGCGGGTGATCCGGGGCACCCGGGACTGCCAGTCGGCGTCGGTGAAGAAGTCGCGCACCGGGATGCCGTTGCCGACGATTCCCCGGATCCGCGGATCGCGCAGCGCCGCGCCGATCGCCAGGTGCCCGCTGAAGCTGAGTGCCAGCAGGTAGCTGTTCGCCACCTCGGCCCGGTCCGCGACGGCGTCCAGGATCGCCGGGAAGAGCCGGGCGCTCTCCCGGTCGTAGCGCAGCGGGTTCTCCCCCACGCCGGGCAGTTCGGCCACCACGCCCGCCATCCCGAAGGAGGCGATCTGCGGCAGGTGGGGACCCCACTGCTCCTTGGTGCTGACGATGCCGCCGGTCATCACCAGCAGCGGGCGCGGCCGTTCGGCGGAGAGGCCGGTGGTCCAGACCCGCACCGGGGTGCCGCCGACGTCGACGGTTTCCGCGGTGATCTCCGGGTGCTCGGCCCGCCGCCAGCGGTCGAAGGCGTCCACGGCGCGGCGCAGCGCCTCCGCCCGGGCCGGTCCGTCGACGTACGGGAACCGGCCCAGGGTGTAGAACTGGCAGGCGGTGAGCAGGTCGCCCTCCGTCTCGAACCGTTCGCCGGCCACGATCCACTCGTGTGCCCAACCGCCGGGCCCGTAGCCGGTGTCGGTGGTGATCCGGTCCAGCACGCCGTCGTAGCGGTCGGCCGGCAGCTGCTGCGAGATCGCGTGGGCGACCACGAACCGCTTCAGCTCGGCCAGGTCGTTGCTCATATCAGGCCCTCCAGGGCGTCCTTGATCCCGGTCAGCACTTCGGCGCCCTCCGCGCCGTCGATCACCCGGTGGTCGAAGGTGAGCGAGAGCCGCAGCACCGGCGCCACCACCACCGCGCCGTGCCGGGCCACGGGCCGGTCGGCGATCCGTCCGACGCCCAGCGTCACCGTGGTCCCGCCGACCGAGTGGAAGCCGTCCACGGCCGAGTTGCCGAGCGAGGTGACGGCGAAGGTGCCGGTCACCACCGGGCGCAGCTCCAACCGGTCGGCGGTCGCCCGGAAGCGCTGCACCGCCTCCGCCGGGGGCAGCGCGCGCAGCGCCCGGATCGGGGCGAACTCCGGTGAACTGTCGGGGTCCTCGGCCGCCACCCGGTCCAGGTGCCGCTGGACGTCGGCAAGCGTGGCCTGCCGCAGGCCGGGAATCACGGTGGCCAGCACCACCCGGCGGCCGTCCAGCTCGCGGTCCAGCGTGACCTTGGCGCTGACCTCCTCGAACTCGGCGACCTGCGGGTCGAGTCCGGGCAGCACCGCGCTGTTGGCCTGCGGGTGCCGGGCCAGCACCCCCGCGGCCGCGTGCACCACGTGGGCCACCACCGAGTGCCGGACGCCCTGTTCACGGGCCCGTCGGCGGGCGGCCACCAGGGCGGTGGCGTCGACCTCGGTGTCCAGGTGTACGGGAGCGAACTCGCGGATCTGGTCCAGGAAGAGGAGCGTGTGGCGCCGCTGGGACGGGAACGGGCCGATCTGTACGCCGTCTCCGGAGGCCGGCTCGGCGCTCACCGGGTCGCCAACTCGTAGACGGTGCCCAGGGTGCGGACCTCCAGCAGGTCGGGCAGTGAGAGCTGCCGGGCCACCCGGCGCTCCAGGAGAATCAGCACATTGAGCAGCTGGACCGAGTCCCAGCCTGGCAACTGGTCGAAGTCGACGGCCAGTTCGGCCTCGGTCACGGGCAGGCCCAGTTCGTCGCGGACCAGCGCGGCGAACTCGGCCCGGGTGAGCAGGGTGGTCATCTCAGTTCCCCTCCGGGGTGTGCTCCGCCGCCCGGCCGCCGTCGGCCGGGCGTTCCAGGGCGATGCCGGCCCTGATCCACTTGCTGGACTCGACCGCCACCGCGATCGCACGGGACGGACCGGTCATCTCGGCGAGCAGGTTCTCGAGTTGGAAGAAGAGCAAGGCGTTGCCGGTGTTGCCGGTGTCACCGACCCGACTGACCTCCACCGCGCCGGGCAGCTCCAGCCGCTCGGTGATCCGGCGGGTCATCGCCACCGACAGCTGGGGCGGCAGCAGGTAGCCGATCTCCTCGCGTTCCCAGCCGAGCTCGTCCAGCAGGTCGTCCACCGCCTGCTCGGCCAGCACCGGCACCCACTCCTCGATCGCCTTGTAGTCCTCGTTGGCGGGCGCCGCCGGGCCGGCCTTCAGGTCGGCCTGCCCGTACCAGTTGAGGACCTGCCCGGGCTCCCGGTCCAACCCGGACAGCCGGGTCGCCACCGCGCGCAGCTCCGGTGCCCCGGGCCGTTCCAGGGTGCTGAGCACGGCCGCCCCGGCGCCGTCGCCGAACAGCACGTAGTTCACCAGCTCGCCCGGCGGCAGCGCCGCCAGGTCGGCGGTGACGTCGTAGTGCTTGGCGATCACGTCGCCGCCCAGCACCAGGGCGGTCCGGTGCCGCCCGGTGCGCAGCAGCGCACTGGCCACCTCGAAGGTCTGCACCGCTCCCGAACACCCGGACTGCAACTGGAAGGTGGGGATGTCGTCGATCCGCAGCCGGTCCGCGATCACATTGACCGTGGCCGGCATCAGCTGGTCCGGCGTCGCGGTCCCGAGCACCATCACGTCCACGTCCTGCGCGGAGAGCCCGGCCCGCGCCAGCGCCTCCTCGGCGGCCGCCGTCCCCAGATCCGCCAGCGACTGGCGCGGACGCCCCGACTCCAGGTCGATCGCCAGATGCCGGGTGCGGGTACCGATGAAGGCGTCGACCCACTGCTCCCAGAGCCGGTCCATCCCGAACCGCCGGGCCAGCGCCCCGGTATCGATGGCCGGTCCCGGCAGCGCCGTCCCTGCGGACAGCACACGCACCACGGACTCACCCACGGGCTCTCCCCCTTGTCACCACCGAGCGGCAGCCCGCCTGCTGCCGGGCGCCGGTTCCTGTGGGGGACGCTAGGAGCACGGACTAAACCGGGTCTTAGACCCTGGCGGAAGGCCTGTCGTCACCGCTGGTCACCGCCGGGGCGGCCGGTGGTGGAGCCGGGCCCGGGCCCTGGCGGCGCAGGTCCGGCACCGGCTGCCGCTGCGACCACCGGGTCACCGCCTCCCGACCCGCGGCGGCGCCGGCCGCGCTTCTCCGGAGGGTATTTTTCCGATCGGATGATGTAACGCCTGCGGCTGTCCGGACCGTCATAGGGCGGTAGGTCCGGACGGGAGTGGTGATGGCCAGGAACAGCAGCGGCAAGGGTGCGGCGTCGGAGGAGGAGTTCGTGGAGTTCGCGGCGGCCCGGTCGGGTCCGTTGTTCCGCTCGGCGTACTTCCTGACCGGCGGTGACAAGCACCTGGCCGAGGACTTGGTGCAGGAGACCCTGGGGCGGATGTTCGCGCAGTGGCACCGGGTGGACCGGCTGGGCCGGCGGATCGCCGATCCGGCGGCCTACGCGCAGACCGTGCTGGTGCGTCAGTTCCTCAGCCACCAGCGGCGGCGCAGCACCGGTGAGCGGCCCTCGGCGCTGCTGCCGGACCGGGTGGCGCCGGAGGCGGATCCCAGCCTGCGGATCGCCCTGACCGAGGCGCTGGCGCAGCTGGCCCCGAAGGACCGGGCGGTGCTGGTGCTGCGCTACTGGGAGGACCGCAGCGTCGAGGAGACGGCGGCCATGATGCGCGCCAACGTCGGCGCCGTCCGGGCCCGCAGCAGCCGGGCGCTGGTCAAGCTGCGCGCGCTGCTCGGCGACTCGCTGGCCGAGCTGGCCATCCGCTGACCGTCGCCCGCCGTCCACACACGAACACATCTTCCGAGAAACGGTGAACCGCATGCACCCCGACCCCCAGCCCGACGAGGAGTTCGAGGCCGACCTGGTCCTGGCCTTCGGGCGGGCCGCCGACGACGTGGGCGTCACGTCCGACCCGCTGGTGACCGGCGGCCTGGCCCGCGGGCGGACCCGCCGGCGCCGGCGCCGGATCGCGGCGGTCGGCGGCGGCTGCCTGGCCCTGGCGGTGCTGGCCGGCGGCGCCCTGGCCGCCAACTCGCTCTCCACCCCGCTGCCGGTCGCCACCACGCACGCGCTGGCCGACGCCGACGCGGCCTCTCCCCCGCCGCCGCACCTGGACAAGGGGGTGAACATCCTGCTGATCGGCCTGGACGGCGTCCGCGCGCCGGACGGCAGTGCGCTGCCCGCGCCGTTCATCCGGGACCAGCTGCACGCCGCTCCGGCCGCCGATCCGAACGCGCAGGTCTCCGACACCCTGGTGATGCTGCACCTGCCGGCGGGCGACGGCCCGGTCACCGGGATGTCGCTGCCGCGCGACGCCATGGTGCCGACCCAGGGCCTGGACGGCGGCGAGCACAAGCTCGGCACGGTCTACTCGCTGGCCCAGCAAGCCGCCGTCGAGCAGGGCATGAAGGCCGGCCGCACCCCCGCGCAACTGCGGGCGAAGGGCCAGGAGGCCGGCCGGGCGGCCGTCATCACGACCGTTCAGCACCTGCTGGGCGTGCCGGTCGACCACCTGGTCGAGATCGACATGGCCGCGTTCTACGACATCGCCCAGGCCGTCGGCCCGATCGACGTCTGCCTCAACCAGGCGACCCAGGACCGCTACTCGGGGGCCGACTTCCACGCCGGTCGCAACACCCTGGACGCCGCCCAGGCGCTCGCCTTCGTCCGCCAGCGGCACGGCGTCGGCGACGGCTCCGACCTGAGCCGGCTCCGCCGCCAGCAGGCCTTCCTCAGTGCCGTGCTGCACACCCTGAAGCAGCAGGGCGTGCTGACCCAGCTCGACAAGGCCGACCACCTGTTCGCCGCGGTGGGCGGCCTGATCACGGTGGACGCGGGCTGGAACCCGCTCGACCTGGCCCGCCAGGTGCCGGCGCTGCTGGACGCCCGGACCGTCTTCACGACGATGCCGGTCGGCGGCGAGGTGATGGCCCAGGACGGCGGCGCGACGGTGGACGGCCTCCGGGTCGACCCGGCCGCCGTCCAGCAGGCGGCGAAGGGTGCGCTCTCGGACCCGGCACCCGCCGCACCGGCACCGCGGAGCGCGGACGGCGTGCCCTGCGTGGACTGACCGCCCCTCAGGCCGCCGCCTCGCCCTCGGTGTCGATGTGCGGGAGCAGCCGGTCCAGCCAGCGCGGGGTCCACCAGGCGCGGTGGTCGAGCAGCACCATCACGGCGGGCACCAGCAGCAGCCGCACCACGGTGGCGTCGATCAGCACGCTGACGGCAAGGCCCAGGCCGAGCATCTTCACCACGATGTCGTGGCTGAGGATGAACGCGGCGAAGACGCTCACCATGATCAGCGCCGCGCAGGTGATCACCCGGGCGGTGATCCGCAGGCCGTGCGCGACGCTGTCCCGGCCGTGGCCGGTCTTCAGCCAGAACTCGTGCACCCGGGAGACCAGGAAGACCTCGTAGTCCATGCTCAGCCCGAAGACGATGGCGAACATGATCATCGGGGTATAGCTCTCGATCGGCACGGTGCCGGCCACCCCGAGCGCGGGGCCGCCCCAGCCCCACTGGAAGACCGCGACCAGCACCCCGTAGGAGGCGGCGATCGACAGCAGGTTGAGCACCGCCGCCTTCACCGCGACCAGCAGGCCGCGGAAGACCGCCAGGATGATCAGGAAGGCCAGCCCGACCACCACCGCGATGATCACCGGGAGCCGGCGGGCCATCAGTTCCACGAAGTCCAGCTGGGCGGCGGTGCTGCCGGTGAGGTAGCTCTGCGCGCCGGTGCCCGCGACGGCCTGCGGCAGCACGTCCTTGCGCAGGCGGTCGAAGAGCTCGGTGGTCTGCCGGGCCTGCGGGCGGGTGGCGGAGACGGCGGTGCCGGTGAGCAGGTTGCCGTTGCCGGTGGCCTGCAGCGGGCTGATGCTGGCGGCACCGGGCACGTCGGTGAGCGCCTGCTGGAGCGAGCCGGCCAGCGCCTGGCGGTTGTTCTGCGGCACCTGGGACTGGTCGATGACGATGGTCAGCGGGCCGTTGGCGCCGGGGCCGAAGCCGGTGCTGATCAGGTCGTAGGCGCGCCGGTCGGTGAAGCTGGTCGGGTCGGCGCCGTCGTCGATGTGGCCGAGCCGCAGCGAGAAGAGCGGGATCGCCAGCACCCCGACCAGCACCACGCCGGCGCTCAGGAACCACCAGGGCCGGCGGGCCACGGTGCGGGCGTAGCGGAAGAGCACGCCCTCCTCGCCGGCCGTCTCCTCGGCGATCGGCGGGCGCACCCGCAGGGTGTCGATCCGCCGCCCGACCAGGCCGAGCAGCGCGGGCACCAGGGTGAGCGCACCGACCACGGCGGTGGCGACGGTGACGGCGGCGGCCGCGCCGAGCTTGCCGATGAAGGAGATCCGCGAGACGTACAGCCCGGCGAGCGCGACGATCACCGTGCAGCCGGAGACCAGCACCGCCCGCCCGCTGGTGGTGGCGGCCCGCCCGGCGGCCTGCTGCGGGGTGGCGCCGTCCATCAGCTGCTGGCGGTGACGGGTGGTCAGGAAGAGCGCGTAGTCGATGCCGACGCCCAGGCCGATCATGGTGGCCAGGGTCGGCGAGACCGTGCCGAAGGTGAAGGCCCGGGCCAGCAGGGCCAGGCAGCTCAGTCCGACGATCACACTGATCAGCGCGGTGACCAGCGGCAGCCCGGCCGCGAGCACGCTGCCGAAGCCGATCAGCAGCACCACGACGGCGACCGCGAAGCCGATCGCCTCGCTGGTCAGGTCGGTCGCCTTGGGCCGGTCCAGCTCGCCGAGCGACCCGCCGTACTCGACCTGCACCCCGGCCGCCCGCAGCGGGGCGACGGCGGAGTCGACCCCGCCGATGTACGACTGCTCGAAGGAGGACGGGTTCTCGTCGAACCGCACGGTGATGTAGCCGATCCGGCCGTTGCCCGAGAGCGCCGGGGCGGGCTGGCCGGGCTGGGCGGGCAGCGGGCTCTGCGCCGAGGTGACGTGCGCCAGCGTGCCGAGCGTGCCGACAACCTGGTCGACCTGTGCCTGCGCGTCGGTCAGCGGCCCGTTCGGGTCGGAGAGCACCACCTGCGCGCTGAAGCCGCTGACCGCGGGGGCGTTGGCGGTGAGCAGGTCCTGGGCCGTCTTGGACTGGGTGCCGGGCAGCTCGAAGTCGTCCGAGTAGGTGCCGCCGACGCTGCTCTGCAGCCCGTGCAGCACGCCGAGCGCGGCGAGCCAGGCCAGGACCACCACCACGGACCGGCGGGCGCACCACTGGCCCAGCCCGCGCAGGCCGCGCGCCCGGGGTGCCGGTGGCGCCGTCGACCGCTTCTCGTCCATACGGACAAGGGTCGGAGATCGGCGCGCCGCCAGGGCGCGGGCGCGACCGGGGGCCACTCGAACGAGCGACCGGCGCTTGGCCGCATCCGGGACCGGAGCAGGTGCTTCCGGCTCCGTGGGTGCCGTCTGCTTCGATAGGAGGCGTTGATCCACCGCTGTAGCGAGAGGAGCAGGTCCTGAACACGTCCCTTGCCGAAACCCTGTCCATCGTCCTGCTGGCCGCCGTGCTGGTCTGCGCCGTGGTCCGGCCGCGCGGTCTGCCGGAGGCGGTGGTCGCGGTGCCGGCGGCCGGGATCGTGATCGCCTGCGGGGCGATCACGCCCGCCCACGCGCTGGAGGAGGCGAACCAGCTCGGCCCGGTGATCGGGTTCCTGGCCGCCGTGCTGGTGCTGGCCCAGCTCTGTGACGACGAGGGGCTGTTCCAGGCCTGCGGCGCCTGGATGGCCCGCACGGCGGTGGGGCGGCCGCGGCGCCTGCTGGTGCAGGTGTTCGCGGTCGCCTCGGTGATCACCGCCGTGCTGAGCCTGGACGCCACCGTGGTGCTGCTGACGCCGGTGGTGTTCGCCACCGCCGGCCGGCTCGGCGCCCGGCCGCGGCCGCACGTCTACGCCTGCGCGCACCTGTCGAACACCGCCTCGCTGCTGCTGCCGGTCTCCAACCTGACCAACCTGCTGGCCTTCGCGACCAGCGGACTGAGCTTCACCCGGTTCGCGGCCCTGATGGCGCTGCCGTGGCTGGTGGCGATCGGCGTGGAGTACGCGGTGATGCGTCGGTTCTTCGCCGCCGACCTGGACGCGGGCACCGAGGCCCCGGCCGACGGGCCGATGCCGGAACTGCCGCTCTTCGCCCTGCTCACCGTGGCGGGCACGCTGGCGGGCTTCGTGCTGGCCTCCGCCCTCTCCATCGACCCGGCCTGGGCGGCCTTCGCCGGCGCCCTGGTGCTGGCCGGCCGCGCCCTGGCCCAGCGCCGCACCACCCCGCGGGCGCTGCTGCGCTCGGCGGCCGTGCCGTTCCTGGCCTTCGTGCTGGCGCTGGGCATCGTGGTCCGGGCGGTGGTCGACAACGGCCTCGCCTCGGGCCTGGCGCACCTGCTGCCGCACAGCACCTCGCTGGCGGCGCTGCTGGGCATCGCGGGGCTGGCGGCCCTGCTGGCGAACCTGATCAACAACCTGCCCGCCACCCTGGTGCTGCTGCCGCTCACCGCGCCGATCGGGCCGGGCGCGGTGCTGGCCGTCCTGCTGGGCGTCAACATCGGGCCCAACCTGACGTACGCGGGCTCGCTGGCCACCCTGCTCTGGCGGCGGATCCTGCGCGCCCACGACACCGACGTCCCGCTGCCCGAGTTCACCCGGCTTGGCCTGCTGACGGTGCCGCCCGCGCTGCTGGCGGCGGTCACGGCGCTGTGGGGGGCGCTGCAGGTCGGGTGAGCCCGGGCGGGCGGGGCGGGTCAGACCGGGGGCAGGGCGTAGACCTTGTCGTCCGCGAGCGAGGGGCCGAGCACGTAGGCGGTGGCGAGCCAGGGCTCCGGCCCGTCCTGGTCGGCGTCCACCACGGGCGCGGTGTACGGCCCGCTGACCAGCCGCGCGGCGGCCACCTCGCGGCGGAACCGCTCGCGGAACTCCCGGTCCTCGGCGAGCTCGCTGCGCACCACCTTGACGGCGACGGTCCGCCCGCCCGCCGAGCGGGCCAGGTACACCCGGCCCATCCCGCCCGCGCCCAGCCTGGCGAGCAGGCGGTACGGGCCGATGGCCGCCGGATCGGCGGGTTCCAGTGGCTGGAAGGACATCTGACGGCTCCCCCTGCACGGCGCCGTCTCCGGTCCCCGTCACGCTGACGGCCCGTCGGCACTCGCTGACCGCAGATGGTAGGGCCTGCACCGGGTCGGGTACGAGCGGGCGCGGCGGGCGCAGGGTGCTACGGCCGGGCGTAGGGACGGGTCATGATCTCCATGTTGTGGCCGTCCGGATCCGGGAAGTAGGCGCCGCGGCCGCCGAACAGGTCGTTGGTGCGGTGGGGTTCGGTGTGGGAGGGGTCGGCGAAGTAGGTCACGCCGGCGGCTTCCAGGCGGGCGATGGCGGTGTCGAAGGCGGCCTCCGGGACCAGGAAGGCGTAGTGCTGGCCCTGGATCGGCTCGTCGCGCTTCTGGTAGTAGTCGAGGGTGACCCCGTTGCCGAGGTCGAGCGGGAGGAACGGGCCGAACGGGGCGCCGACTTCCAGGCCGAGGACGCCGGCGAGGAACTCGGCGGAGAGGTGGCGGTCGCTGGCGTGGACGATGGTGTGGTTGAGCTGGATCTCGTTGCTGGGCACGGGTGTGGCCTCTCCGGTCGGGCGGACGGTGTGGTCGGCGGGGACGCGGAGGGGAGGGCGGGCCGCGGGCCGGCCCCGGGCTCACGCCGGGGCCGGGCGCCTCACTCGTGCGTGGCCCATGGCCGACCCGGCAGTCACCCGGCCGACCTTACTGACCGTCAGGACACGGAGCAACCCCCGGGCCACGGGCCCGCGTAGCCGTCGGCGAAGTTGCGGGCGTAGGCGGGGTGGTCGCGCAGTTGGGCGAGGCGGGAGAGCTGCAGGCGGTACAGGAAGGCGGCGTCGCGTTCGGCCGGGTCGGGGCTGTGCAGCAGGTGGAGCATCCAGTGCGAGAACTCCTGGGCGCGCCAGATGTCGGGCAGCCGGGCCGCCGAGTAGCCGGCCGGGGCGCCGGCGTCCCCCTGGTAGTGGGCGATCAGGCGACGGGAGAGTTCGGCCGCGTCGGCGATGGCGAGGTTCATGCCCTTGCCGCCCGCCGGGGAGATGACGTGCGCCGCGTCGCCCGCGAGCAGCAGCCGGCCGGACTGCATGGGTTCGGTCACCACGCTGCGCATGTCCACCATCGACTTCTCGATCAGCGGGCCCTCCCTGAGCACCGTCTCGTCCATGTCGAGCCGGCGGCGCAGGGCCGTCCAGATCCGCTCGTCCGGCCAGTTCTCCACCCGGTCGCCGACCGGGCACTGGAGGTAGAAGCGGCTCACCTCGGGGGTGCGCAGCATGTGCCCGGCGAAGCCGTCCCGGTGCAGGGCGTAGACGATCTCCTCGGTGGCGGGCGGGGTCTCGGCGAGCACGGCGAGCCAGCCGAACTCGTGGCGGCGCTCGTGCGCGGTCAGCCGGTGGGCCGCGGTGGTGCGGCTGACGCCGTGGAAGCCGTCGCAGCCGGCCACGAAATCGCACTCGATCTCCAGCGGCTCCTCCCCCGCCTCCGGCAGCGGCTCGCAGCGCACCAGTGCGCGGTCGCCGTCCAGGCCGGTCACGGCGACGGCCGGATGCGAGAAGTGCGCCCGGCCGCCGAGGTCGAGGTGGGCGGTGATCATGTCGCGGACCAGGGCCTGCTGCGGGTAGACGTGGTGGGCGCGGCCGCCGGCCAGCTCCCGGTAGGGCACCGAGAACCGCTCGCCCCGGTGCCGGAACTCGCAGCTGCCGTGCACCGTGCCCTCCTCGCGCAGCCGGCCGGCCAGACCGAGGGCGTCGAGCAGTTCGACGGTGCGGTGCTCGATCAGCCCGGCCCGGGCGCGCGACTCCACGTGGGCCCGGCTGCGGCTCTCCACCACCACGGTGTCGATGCCCGCCTGCTGCAGCGTGTTCGCCACCACCAGCCCGGCCGGTCCGGCGCCGACCACGGCGACTCGGGTACGGATGCGCACGTCGTTCCCCTCCCTGGGCGCGAGGGCGCGGACGGCCCCCGCTGATCGTCGGGGACCAGTCTGACGGAGCCTCACCCCGCCGTGGGGCGGTCAGGTGCGCGGCGGGTGCGCGCCGGTGGCGCCGTCCAGCTCCTCGCGCATGATGTCCAGGTGGCCGGCGTGCCGGGCGGTCTCGGTGATCATGTGGATCAGCACCCAGCGCAGCGTCACCTCGGCGCCGTGCCAGGCCGTTCCGAGGTGGTCGAGCTCGTGGGCGGCGATCGTCTCGTCGGCGCAGGCGCGGGCCCGGGCGTAGAAGGCCAGCACCTCGGCGGTGGTCTCCTCCGGCTCGATCCGCAGGTCGGAGCTCTCGTCCACGTCCATGTCGAACGGCAGCGGGCCGGTCTCCAGGCCGAAGGTCTGGCGGAACCAGCCCAGTTCGGCGCCGCCGAGGTGCTTGACCAGGCCGAGCAGGCTGTTGCCGGAGGGGCCGATCGGGCGGCGCAGCTGCTCGTCGTCCAGGCCCTCCAGCTTCCACAGCACCGCCTCGCGGTAGCGGTCCATGGCGGCCTGGAGGCTCTCCTTCTCACTGCCGGTGTACGGCACGCGTATCGTCATCCGGGGACCGTACCAGCCCCGGCCGACGAAGCCGCAGCGCCGGCCGGGGCGCTGTGTCCGTGGGAGGATCCCGACCGACCGTCCCCGATCCGCCGGAGGCCCCGCCGATGACCGCCCTGCCGCTCGACGGCATCACCGTGCTCAGCGTCGAACAGGCCGTCGCCGCGCCCTTCGCGACGCGCCAGCTGGCCGACCTCGGCGCTCGGGTGATCAAGGTGGAGCGCCCGGGCGAGGGCGACTTCGCGCGGCGCTACGACACGGCGGTGCACGGGCAGTCCAGCTACTTCGTCTGGGTCAACCGGTCCAAGGAGTCGGTCACCCTGGACCTGAAGTCGCCCCGGGGGCGCGAGCTGCTGGAGCGGCTGCTGGCCCGGGCCGACGTCTTCGTGCAGAACCTCGCCCCGGGCGCGGCGGCCCGCCTCGGCCTGGACAACGCCGCGCTGGCGCGGCGGTACCCGGCGCTGATCCCGTGCACGATATCCGGCTACGGCACCACCGGCCCCTGGGCCGACCGCAAGGCCTACGACCTGCTGATCCAGTGCCAGACCGGCCTGGTCTCGCTCACCGGCACCCCGGAGGAGACCGCCCGGGCCGGCATCTCGGTGGCCGACATCGCGGCCGGCATGTACGCCTACTCGGGCGTCCTGGCCGCGCTCTTCGCCCGGGCCACCACGGGAACGGCGCGGGCGGTGGAGGTCTCGCTCTTCGAGGCGCTGGCCGAGTGGATGGGTCAGCCCGCCCACTACACCCGCCACCGCGGCGAGCAGCCGCCGCGGATCGGCACCCGGCACGCCACCATCGCCCCCTACGGCGCCTTCCCGACGGCGGACGGCGGCCAGGTGCTGCTGTCGATCCAGAACGAGCGGGAGTGGCTGGCGCTCTGCCGCGACTTCCTGGGCCGGCCCGGGCTGGCCGCCGATCCGCGGTTCGCCACCGGCCCCGACCGGGTGGCGAACCGGGCCGAGCTGGACGCCCTGGTCGCCGAGCGCTTCCTGCGCGGCACGGCCGGGGAGGCGATGGCGGCGCTGGAGGCGGCGGGCATCGCCAACGCCGGGGTGAACGACGTCCGCGCCTTCCTCGACCACCCGGTGCTGGCGGCCCGCGGCCGCTGGTCCGAGGTGGCCGTGCCGGGTGCCGTGGTGCCGGCGCTGCGCCCGCCGGCCGACCTGGCGGGCGTGGAACCCCGGATGGACCCGGTGCCGGCCCTCGGCGAGCACACCGACCGGGTGCTCGCCGAGCTGGGCCTGACGCCCGGGGAGATCGCCGGGCTGCGCGCGGCGGGGGTGGTCTGACGGCCGGTCAGGTGTGCAGCCACTCCCCCGGAACCGTCTCCCGCAGGGCGGCCAGCGCCTGCGGGGTGCGGGCCAGCGCCTGCACGCAGAACGAGTTGAGCTCGCGGATCAGCAGGTCGGGGCCGGTGAACCAGCGCAGGTCGCGGCCGAAGCCGGGCAGCTCCTGGAAGAGCTCGCCCAGGCACTCGCCGGTGCCGTCGGTCTCCAGCGAGTCGGTGAGCTCGCCGGGCGCGTGCACCGCCTCGGACATCACCATCTCCACGCAGGCCTCGGTCAGGCTCTCCTCCCAGGGCTCCCAGCGCTCCTGCGAGCGGTCGGCCAGGTCGGGGCGGAGCACGGTGCCCGGGTCGGCGCCGGCCAGCTCGGCCAGCGGGATGCCCCAGCAGGCGGCGCCCTGGTTCTCCACCCGGTAGACCAGCGCGCCGTCCAACAGGTGCAGGTCGGCGGGGGCGAGCAGCTGGTCGTGGCTGCCGGTCAGGTCGGCGCGCCGGCCGAACCGCAGGTGCGCCTCGCGCAGCGGGCCGGGCAGCCGCACTCCGAGCCGGCGCTCCGCCGCGTCCAGCTCGTCGGGCGCCACACCGTCGCCGGGGGCCAGCGGCCGGGACCAGTGCGCCGCGAACCCGGCGATGAACGGCCAGGCCTCGGCGCGGTCGCGCCGGACCTTCAGCAGGCCCTCGCGCAGGTCGAACGTCTCTGTCATGCTCCGAACCCTAAGCGGGCCGGCTGACACGCTGTCAGGCCACCCCTCCCCCGAGAACGAGGCCCCTGGTGCGCCCGCCCCAGGCGGCCACGGCGGGGCCGGCCGTGCCGAGGGCGGCGAAGGCCAGGCCGAGTACGCACCAGCCCCAGCGGCCGCCGCCGAGGCAGAGCGCGGTGAGCAGGGCGGGGCCGATCGCCTGGCCGAGGTCGAAGCCGAGGCCGAGCAGGCCCTGGTACTGGCCCTGGGCATGGTCGGGGGCGAGGCCGAAGCCGAGTGCGAAGCCGGCCGAGCTCTCCCAGATCTCGCCGAGGCTGTGCAGCCCGATCGCCGCCACCAGCAGCGCCGGCGCGGCCCAGCCGGGCACGTCGGCGGCCAGCGCCATCAGCGGGCAGCTGACCAGGAAGAGCAGCCCGGCCCGGCGGAACGCCGCCCCGCCCTGCTCCGGGCTCTCGATCCGGGAGCCGAGCCGGGCCTGCAGCAGTACGCAGACCGCGGCGTTGAGCGCGGAGACGGCGGCCACCGTCCAGCGCGGCGCGTCGGTGTGCGCGGCGATCCAGATCGGCAGCACCAGCGAGACCACCGTGTACTGCAGCCCCATCGCCCCGTGCAGCGCGGCGAAGCAGACGAACGCCCGGTCGCCGAGTGCGGCGAACCGCGGCCCGGAGCGCGGCGGCTCGGGCAGCGGCGGGTAGTTCGGCACCCGGAGCAGCAGCAGGCCGCAGAGCAGGTAGCTGCCCGCGTTGGCGAGCACCAGCGCGGTGTAGGCGGCGGGGCTGTCGATCTGCACGGCGAAGCCGGCGCCGACGGTGCCGAGCACCACGCCCAGGTTGGTCCAGGTCCGCAGCCGGGCCCGGAAGGCGGCCGGCCGGTCGCCGCCGACCCGGCCGATCACGGCGCCCCTGGCCGCGTTGTTGGCGCAGAGCGCGAGCAGGTCCAGGGTGGCGACGGCGGTGAAGGCGGCCCAGCCGCGCACCGCGAGGAAGGCCAGCATGGTGAGGGTCTGGGCGGCCAGCGTCGCGAGCATCACGGTGCGCGGCCCGCGCCGGTCGGCCAGCCGCCCGGCGGGCACGCCGGCCACCAGGCCGACCAGTCCGGCGATGGTCAGCCCGAGGCCGACGCTCGCCGCGGAGAGGTGGACGACCCGGGTGAAGTAGAGCGCGGCGGCGGTGTTGAAGAGCCCGTTGCCGACCCGGTTGGTGAAGCTGGAGAGGATCAGCGCCCGCTGCTCGGGCGCCGCCGGCAGCAGCCTGACGGTACGTCCCCCAGCATCCCCCACGTTGATCATATGGGCAGATTAACAGCCAGCACGGATACCGTTCGAGCACACCCGAAGCGCCGCCGTCCGGGCGAATCCCGCCGCGTCCTCACCGGTCCGCCGGCCGGTTCGCCCGACCATCTGACCATGACCGCCCGAGCCGCCGCCGCGCACCGCCGCCCGATCGCCGCCCTGCTCACCGCGGGCCTGCTGCTGGGCGGTCTGCTGACGGGCGGTCAGCTGGCGGCCCCGCAGCCCGCCCGGGCCGACGACACCACCATCGCCACCGAGACCATGCGCACCGCCTGGGACTCCGGCGAGCCGGGCCTGGCCCCGGCCCAGGTCTCCAGCTCCGACTTCGGCCAGCAGTTCGCCACCCCGGTGGACGGCCAGGTCTACGCCCAGCCGGTGGTGGTCGGCGGCACGGTGGTGGTCGGCACCGAGAACGACAACGTCTACGGCATCGCCGCCGCCGGCGGCGCGGTCACGTGGTCCCGCTCGCTGGGCGCGCCCTGGCCGGCCTCGGCGATCGGCTGCGGCGACCTGGTGCCCAACCTGGGCATCACCGCCACGCCGGTGGCCGACCCGGCCACCGGCACCGTCTACCTGACCGCCAAGGTCAACGACGGCCCGGACACCTCGCACCCGCACTGGTACCTGCACGCGCTGAACGCGGCCACCGGCGCCGAGCGCAGCGGCTGGCCGGTGGTCATCCAGGGCGCCCCGGTGAACGACCCGGCGCACCCCTTCGACCCGTTCTCGGTCAACCAGCGCCCGGGCCTGCTGCTGCTCGGCGGCTCGGTCTACGCGGCCTTCGGCGGGCAGTGCGACCTCGGCAGCTACACCGGCTACCTGGCGGGGGTGAACACCGGCACCAGGGCGGTCACCCTCTGGTCCACCGAGAACGCCTCCTCCAGCGCCAAGGCGGGCATCTGGATGTCCGGCGGCGGCCCGGTCTCGGACGGCGCGGGGCGGATCTTCGTCACCACCGGCAACGGGGTCTCGCCGCCCGCCGGGCCCGGCACCGCCCCGCCCGGCACCCTGGCCGAGTCGGTGGTCCGACTGGGCGTCAACAGCGACGGCTCGCTCTCCGCCCAGGACTTCTTCAGCCCCTCCAACGCGCCCACCCTGGACCAGAACGACACCGACCTCGGCTCCGGCGCCCCGCTCGCCCTGCCCTCCCCGGCCTTCGGCACCGCCGCCCACCCGCACCTGATGGTGCAGGTCGGCAAGGACGGCCGGATCTTCCTGCTGGACCGCGACCACCTCGGCGGCCGCTCCCAGGGCCCCGGCGGCTCGGACGCGGTGCTCGGCACGACCGGCCCGTACGAGGGGGTCTGGGGCCACCCGGCCGCCTTCGGCGGCACCACGCCCTACGTCTACCAGGTGGGCAGCCGGGGCCCGCTGCGGGTACTGGCTTACGGCACCACCGGCGGCGGACAGCCCGCGCTGACCCAGACCGCGGCCAGCAACGAGACCTTCGGCTACACCTCCGGCTCCCCGGTGATCACCTCCACCGGCTCCGACCCGTCCACCGCACTGGTCTGGGTCGAGTACAGCGACGGCAGCAACGGCGCCAACGGCCAGCTGCGCGCCTACGACGCCGTGCCGGTCAACGGCACCATGCACCTGCGCTACTCCACGCCGATCGGCACCGCCTCGAAGTTCGCGGTACCGGCCACCGACGGCGGCCGGGTCTTCGTCGGCACCCGGGACGGCCGGCTGCTCGCCTACGGCCGCCCGAACAGCTCGGCGCTCACCGGGCAGCCGGTGGACTTCGGCAACGTGGCGGTCGGCGCCACCGGCAACGCCACCGCGACCATCACCGCCAACCGGACCGTCACCCTGACCTCGGTGACCACCGCCGCCCCGTTCAGCACCCCGGCGCTGACCGCGCCGGTCACCCTGACGGCCGGCCAGTCCTACCGGGCACCGGTCTCCTTCTCCCCCACCGCACCCGGCCCCGCGGTCGGCCAGCTGACCGTCGGCACCACGGCGGGCAGTGACGGCCTGGCGCTGACCGGCTACGGCACCCGGCCCGGACTGACCCCCAGCCCGGGCGGCCTGGACTTCGGCGAGGTGCCGACCGGCACCTCCCGCACCCTCGGGGTGACCTTCACCAACACCGGCACCGCCGCCGAGACGGTCGGCGCGAGCAGCCCGCCCGCCGCCCCGTTCCACGCCACCGGCCTGCCCGCGGCGGGCACGGTGCTGCAGCCCCGGCAGTCCGTCACCGTCCAGGTCGCCTACACGCCGACGGCGGCCGGCGACGACTCCGGCAGCCTCTCGGTCACCAGCACCAGCGGCACCAGCACCGTCGCGCTCACCGGCAGCGCGGTGACCGGGCAGGCCGTGCTCACCCTGACCCCGGCGAGCACCGACTACGGCGCGGTCCGGGTCGGCGACTCGGCCGCCGCCACCTTCGACGTCGCCAACACCGGCAACATCCCGCTCACCATCACCAAGGCGGCGCCGCCCGCCGCGCCGTTCACCACCAGCAACCCGCTGAGCGAGGGCCAGGTGCTCGGCCCCGGGCAGGTGATCCACCAGAGCGTCACGGTCACCCCGACCGCCACCGGCCCGATCACCGGCAGCTACCAGATCACCTCCGACGACGGGCGCGGCCCGCAGGCCGAGACCCTGACGGCCACCGGCACGGTGCCGACCGGCGACGTGGTGCTGCCCACCCCCGGCGCGGGCGGCTGGCAGCTGAACGGCAGCGCCCGGCTGGCCGGCGCCGACCTGACGCTCACCCAGGCCACCTCCTACCAGACCGGCTCGGCGGTCTTCCCGACCCCGGTGCTGACCAGCGGCCTGCACGCCTCCTTCACCGCCGTGCTGGGCGGCGGCACCGGCGCCGACGGCGAGACCTTCAGCCTGCTCGACCCGGCCACCAACACCTCCGGCGCGCTTGGCTACGGCGGCGGCGGACTCGGCTGGGGCGGCCTGGCCGGCGTGGCGGTCACGCTGGACACCTACAAGAACGGCAACGACCCGTCGAACAACTTCGCCTCGATCGCGATCAAGGGCACGAAGGACCTGTTCACCTACGCCCAGACCAACAGCGGCATCCCCGACCTGCGCTCCGGGCCGCACCAGGTCTCGGTGACGGTCAGCGGCACCACGGTGACGGTCGCCCTGGACGGCGCGAAGGTGCTCGGCGCCGCCGTGCCGAGCCTGCCGCCGGCCGCGCTGGTCGCCTTCACCGGTGCGACCGGCCAGCTCACCGACATCCACACCGTGCGCGGCGCGGCGGTCTCCGCGGCGGGCTACGCGCTGGCGCCGCCCGGCCCGGCCGCCTGGACGCTGAACGGCTCGGCCAAGCTGAACGGCGCCGACCTGGTGCTCACCCCGGCCGCGGTGAACCAGGCGGGCAGCGCCTTCGACCGCACCCCGATCACCGGCGCCCGGCTGCACGCGCACTTCACCGCGCAGATCGGCGGCGGCACGGGGGCCGACGGGCTGGCGCTGGTGCTGCTGGACGCGGGCAAGGCCGGGCCCGCCTCGCTGGGCTTCGCCGGCGGCGGGGTCGGCTGGGGCGGGCTGCCGGGCCCGGCCGTGGTGCTGGACACCTACCAGAACCCCGGCAGCCCGTCGAACAACTTCGTCGGCATCGCCACCAGCGGCGTCCGCGACCACCTGACCTGGGCGGCTACCTCCACGGCCGTGCCGAACCTGCGCCAGGGCACCCACACCGTGGACGTGACGGCGACCTCCGCCGGACACCTGCGGGTCGCGGTGGACGGCAAGCTGGTGCTGGACACCCCCGTGGCACTGCCGCCGACCCTGCTGGTCGGCTTCTCCGCCGGGACCGGCGCGGCCACCGACGTGCATACCGTCCGCAACGTGACGATCGGTTACTGAGGGAGCGTGTTCACCGTGCGCAGAGCAGCAGCAGCCCTTCTCCTGGCGCTGGCCGCGGCCGTGACGGCCGCCGGGTGCGCGGACCGGCCGGCGCCGCGGTTGGCGCCGGCCGCCGCGGCCACGCCCGCGCCGCTGTCGGTGCAGGTGGTGGACACCGACAGCATCGGCCGGGTGCTGGCCGACCTGGACGGCCACACCCTCTACTTCGACGACCAGGAGCGCGGCGGCAGCGTGCTCTGCCTCGGCGGCTGCACCGCCGCGCGGCCCCCGCTGCTGCACCCGCCGGGCGAGCCGCTGCGGCTGCCGACGGGGCTGGCTGGCACCCTGAGCCTGGTCACCCGGCCGGACGGACAGCACCAGCTGGCCTACGACGCGCACCCGCTCTACACCTTCACGGGCGACAAGCAGCCGGGCGACGTCAACGGCGGCGGGCAGCACTGGCACCCGGTGCAGCCCGCCAACGCCAACGGCAGCCACTGACTCACCCCTTGGTCGGGACCACCACCACCTTGGTCACGGTGCCGTCCTCGCCCACCAGTTCGTTCAGCTCGCGGAAGCCCAGCCGGCGGCAGAGCGCCAGGCTCGCGGTGTTCCCGGCCCCGACCAGGCCGTAGACCTCGGTCAGGCCGAGGCCGTCGCCGGCGTAGTCGATCAGGCCGCGGACCACCTCCACGCCCAGGCCCTGCCGCCAGAAGGCGGGGGCCAGGGCGGCGACCGCCTCGTGACCCGGCACGTTGCCGGTGGGCTTCAGCTCGGCGTGACCGGCGTACCGGCCGTCGAGCCACAGGCCCCAGACGTCGAACATCGCCTTGGGGTAGACCTCGCCGAGGATGGCTCGGAACAGGGTCCGCAGGTCGGCCTCGGGCACCAGGTCCTGGCCCATCCAGCGGCACACCTCCTCGTTGCGCAGGAGTCCGACGAACTCGTCCTCGTCCTGCGGGCGGTAGGGAACGAACTCGAGGCGCTCGGTCTTCAGCAGGGGGGTCATGCGGGACTCCTCGGGTGGTGGGGGCGGCGGGTTCCGGGCGGCCGTCAGACCGCCTCCGGCGCCGCGGCCGCCTGCTGCTCCATCCGCTCGCGCAGGCTGCGCGGGCGCATGTCGGTCCAGACCTCGTCCACGTACGCGGTGCACTCGGCCTCGGTGCCCTCGGGGCCGGCCTGCTGCCAGCCGGCCGGGATCTCCAGGGCGGCGGGCCAGAGGGAGTACTGCTCCTCGTCGTTGCGCAGCACGCGGTAGCGGGTGTTCTCGTCCATTGCGGGTCTCCTCACAGGGGGTCAGCGGCCGTGCCGGGCGTGCTCGGCGATGTGGCGCAGCGCGGTGGCGAAGTCCTCCGCCGCGCGGGCCACCGTCTCGGGGTCGGGGTCGGTGTGGCGCCAGCTGAAGGCGAGCCGGCCGTCGCGGACGGCGCCGGTCACCTCCAGGGCGTGGGTGCCGGTGTCGCGGGGGTCGTGGTCCTGGCCGAGCGCGCCCAGCTCGGCCCGGACCAGGCCGTCGCCGGGGGCGGCGTCCGGGCGGGCGTCCCACTGGCCGAGGTAGTTGAAGACCAGCTCGGCGCGGGCGCCCGCCAGCCGCTCGCGCACCTCGGGCGGGCCGTAGGTGCGCAGCGCGCCGAAGCCGGCGCCGTTGCCGGGCACGGCGCGCAGCTGCTTGCGGACCGACTTCACCAGCGCCCGCCAGTCGCGCTCGCCGTGCGGCTGCGCGGGCCGGTCCACGGTGAGCGCGACCGGGTGGGTGCTGGTGAACCAGCCGACGGTGCGGGACAGGTCCACCCCGTCCAGCAGTTCCTCGCGCCCGTGGCCCTCCAGCTCGATGGCCACCCGCTCGGCTCCGCCGCGCCGGGCCAGCGCCAGGGCGAGGGCGGCCAGCAGCACGTCGTTGACCCGGGTGCGGTAGGCGGCCGGTGCGGCGCGCAGCAGGGCGGCGGTGTGCGCCTCGTCGAGTTCGACGGCCACCTCGGCCGCCGGGCCGGCCTCCCGCGGGGGCTCCGGGAGCGCGGCCACCGCCTGCTCCCAGTAGGGCAGTTCCTGGTCCAGTCCGCCCTGCGCCACGTGTGCGGCGAGCCGCCGGGCCCAGTCCCGGTAGGAGGTGGTCCGCTCGCCGAGCGCGACCGGTTCGCCGGCCAGGGCCTGCCGGTAGGCGGTCTCCAGGTCGTCGCAGAGGATCCGCCAGGAGACCGCGTCGACCACCAGGTGGTGGGCGACCAGCAGCAGCAGCGGCCGGCCCTCGGGGTGGCCGGTGAAGAGCGCGGCCTTGAGCTGCGGTCCGCGGGCCAGGTCGAAGCCGCGGTGCAGCTCGTCGGCGGCCTGCTCCAGCGCGCCCGCGGCGGCCGCCGGGTCGAGTCCGGCCAGGTCGTGGCCGTGCAGCAGCTGGTCGCCGGGCGCCGGCGGCGGGTTGAACTGCCGCCAGCCGTCGCCGTCCCGGGTGAACCGCATCCGCAGGGCGTCGTGGTGCTCCAGCAGGCCGTCCAGCGCGGCGTGCAGGGCGGCGGTGTCGGGGGTGCCGGCCAGCTCCAGCAGCAGGGACTGGTTGAACTGCCGGTGGCTGGCCCTGGGCGAGTTGAGGAACCAGTGCTGGATGGGGGTGAGCGGCAGCTCCCCGGTGACCGGACCGGTGTCGCCGGAGGCGGGCAGCACCCTGACCACGGCGGCGAGTTCGGCGACGGTCTGATGGGTGAACAGGTCGCGGGTCGCGAGGTGCAGCCCGGCCCGGCGCAGCCGGGAGACCACCTGCATGCTGAGCACCGAGTCGCCGCCGAGGTGGAAGAAGTTGTCGTGCGCGCCGACCCGCTGCTCCGGTACGCCCAGCACGTCGGCCCAGATGGCGGCGATCCGGCCTTCGGTGTCGGTGCGCGGCGGGGTGTGCGGGCCTGCGGCGGGTTCGGCCGGGCCGGGGTCGGGCAGGGCGCGGCGGTCGGTCTTGCCGTTGGGGGTGAGCGGGAGTTCGTCGAGTACCACCAGGGCGGAGG
Source organism: Kitasatospora sp. NPDC006697 (assembly GCF_042869935.1). Classification (NCBI taxonomy): domain Bacteria; kingdom Bacillati; phylum Actinomycetota; class Actinomycetes; order Kitasatosporales; family Streptomycetaceae; genus Kitasatospora; species Kitasatospora sp. NPDC006697. The sequence goes on along the minus strand of NZ_JBIAGU010000040.1, from coordinate 57,321 downwards.
GGACGAGGTGCGGCGGCAGTTGGGCGCCGAGCCGGGTGCGCAGCTCGGCGGTGTCCAGCGGTTCGGCGCCGGCCACCAGGTAGCCGACCAGCCGGGCCGGTTCACCGCGCAGCGCCACCACGGCCTCGGCGACCAGGCCGGTGCGGCGGATCGCGGCCTCGATCTCGCCGGGTTCGATCCGGAAGCCGCGCAGCTTGATCTGCTCGTCGGCCCGCCCGGCGTAGCGAAGTTGGCCGTCGGCGTCCCAGCGGGCCAGGTCTCCGGTGCGGTAGAGCCGGTCGCCGGGTGCGCCGAACGGGTCGGGCCGGAACCGGGCGGCGGTCAGTCCGGGCCGGCCCAGGTAGCCGCGGGCCACGCCGGGGCCGCCGACGTGCAGTTCGCCGACCACGCCGGGCGGCACGGGGCGCATGGCGCCGTCCAGCAGGTGCAGCCGGGCGGCGGCGGCCGGGCGGCCGATGGGCGGGGCGGCGTGGTGCGGGGCGAGCGGGCCGGTCCAGCTGGCGACCACGGTGGCCTCGGTGGGGCCGTAGGAGTTGACCATCCGCCGGCCGGGCGCCCAGCGCTCCACCAGGTCGGCGGGGCAGGCCTCGGCGCCGACCACCAGGGTGCGCAGCGCGGGCAGGGCGTCTTCGGTGCCGGGCGGGGCGGTGGCGAGCACGGCGGGCGGGATCAGCACGTGGCTGATCCGGTGCTCGGCCAGCGCCTCGGCCAGCCGTTCGCCGACCAGCGGCCCTTCGGCGCCGGTCACCAGGGTGGCGCCGGAGAGCAGCGCGGTGCAGAGCTCCAGTACCGAGGCGTCGAAGCTGGGCGAGGCGAACTGCAGCACCCGGTCGCCCGGTCCGGCGGCGTACTGGGCGGCGGTGCCGGCGGCGAAGGCGGCCAGGCCGCGGTGGGTGACCAGGACGCCCTTGGGGGTGCCGGTGGAGCCGGAGGTGTAGATCAGGTAGGCGGCCCGGTCGGTGCCCTCGGCCGGCTCGGGCGCGGTGTCCGGCCCGTCGGCGGCCCAGACCTCGGCCGGGTCCTCCAGCACCACCGCGGCGCCGGAGTCGGCGAGCATGAAGGCGCGGCGCTCCTGCGGGTAGTCGGGGTCGACGGGGAGGAAGGCGCCGCCGGCCTTGCTGACGGCCAGTTGGGCGACCACCGCGGCCGAGGAGCGCGGCAGCGCCAGTGCCACCACCGTCTCGGCGCCGACGCCGCGCTGCCGCAGCCGGTGGGCCAGCCGGTTGGCGGCCCGGTCCAGCTCGGCGTAGCTGACGGTGGCTCCGGTGGCGGCCTCCAGCAGGGCCGGGGCCTGCGGGGTGCGGGCGGCCTGGCGGGCGAAGAGCTCGGCGAGGGTGGCCTCCGGCACCGGCCGCGCGCTGCCCCGGCCGAGCTCCAGCAGCGCCTTGGCCTCCTGCTCGGAGGCGAGCGGCAGGGCGCCGAGCGGCCGTTCGGGGTGCTCGGCGACGGCGGTGAGCAGGGTGGCGAGCTGGGCGGCCATCCGCTCGGCGGTGGCGGCTTCGAACAGGTCGGTGCTGTAGGTGAGCAGGCCGTGCAGCGCGCCGGTGTCGGTCTCGGCGAACTCCAGACCGAGGTCGAAGGGGGCGTGCTGGAGGTCGGGTTCCAGGTCGGCGACGGTCAGGCCGGGCAGCTCCAGTTCGGCGGCCGGGGCGTTCTGCAGCGCCACCATCACCTGGAAGAGCGGGGTGCGGCCGGGGTCGCGGACCGGCTGCAGCTCGTCCACCACCCGTTCGAACGGCACGTCCTGGTCGGCGAAGGCGGCCAGCACGCCTTGGCGCACCTGGTCGAGGAAGGCGGTGAACGGCAGCTCCGGGCCGGCCTGGGCGCGCAGCACCAGGGTGTTGACGAAGAAGCCGATCAGGCCCTGGGTCTGCGGCCGGTCGCGCCCGGAGACCACGGTGCCGACGGCCACGTCCTGATCGCCCGTCAGCCGGGAGAGGTAGGCCTGGGCGGCGGCGGCCAGCACGGTGAACAGGGTGCTGCCGTGGGCGCGGCCCAGGGCGGTCAGCCGGCGGGCCGTCAGCGGTGGCAGCACCAGCCGGGTGCTGGCGCCGTGGCCGGTGCGCACGGCGGGGCGCGGGTGATCGGTGGGCAGCTCCAGCGGGCCGAGGCCGGCCAGCCGCCGCTTCCAGCGGGCGAGCTGCTCGGTGGCGGCGGCCTCGGTGGCCGTGCGCTGCCAGTGGGCGTAGTCGGCGTACTGCAGCGGGAGCGGGGGCAGCTGCTCGCCGCGGTAGGCCTGGGCGAGGTCGGCGGTGAGCACGGAGGTGGACCAGCCGTCGGTGACGATGTGGTGCAGGGTGAGCGCCAGCACGTGCCGTTCGGGGGCCAGCCGCAGCAGCCGGGCCCGGAGCAGCGGGCCGCGCCGCAGGTCGAACGGGCGGGCCCGGTCGGCGGCCAGCAGGGCGGGCAGCTCGGCCTCGGTCAGCTCGGTGAGGGGCAGCGGGACGGGCCGCGGCGGGTGGACGGTCTGGGTGCCGTGGCCGTCGACGGCGTCGAAGGTGGTGCGCAGCGACTCGTGCCGGGCGACCACCGCGGTCAGCGCGGCGGCCAGCGCGGCCGCATCGAGCGGGCCGTCCAGGCGCAGCGCGAGGGCGGTGGTGTACTCGGCGCTGTCGGGGTTGAACTCGGCCAGGAACCAGAGGCGCTGCTGCGCGTAGGACATCGGCGAGGTCGCGCCGCGTTCGACGGGCCGCAGCGGGGCGGTGGCAGCGGCAGGCTCTTCGAGCAGGGCGGCCAGGGCGGCGGGCGTGGGGTGGGTGAAGACGGCGCGGGGCGAGAGCTCGGTGCCGAACTCCTCGGCCAGCCGGGCCGCGAGCCGCAGGCTGAGGATCGAGTCGCCGCCGAGCTGGAAGAAGTCCTCGGTGACGCCGGGTTCGGGCCGGCGCAGCACCTCGGCGAAGACGGCGGCGGTGCGCTGCTCGGCGGGGGTGCGCGGGGCGGTGCGGGGGGCGGTGGCGGTGGCCGGGGCGGGCAGCGCCCTGCGGTCGAGCTTGCCGTTGGCGCTGAGCGGGAGGGCGGCCAGGGCGACGATCGCGGCCGGGACCAGGTAGTCGGGCAGCATGCGGCGGGCGAACTCCAGCAGTTCCTCGGACCGTTCGCCGGCGGGGCCGACCACGTAGGCGACCAGGCGGCGGGCGCCGGGGCCGTCCTGCCGGGCGACGACGGCCGCGTCGGCCACGCCGGGATGGGCGGCGAGGGCGGCGGCCACCTCGCCGGGTTCGACCCGGAAGCCGCGGATCTTCACCTGGTCGTCGGCGCGGCCCAGGAACTCCACGGTGCCTTCCGGGCTCCGCCGGACCAGGTCGCCGGTGCGGTACATCCGGGCGCCGGCCGGGCCGTGCGGGTCGGCGAGGAAGCGGGCGGCGGTGTCGCCGGGGCGGCCGAGGTAGCCGCGGGCGACGCCTTCGCCCGCCACGTACAGCTCGCCGGCGCAGCCGGGCGGCACGGGCCGCAGCCGGGCGTCGAGCACGTGCACCCGGACGTCGTCCAGCGGGCGGCCGATCGGCACGCTGTCGGGGACCGCGGCGGGGCCGCCGGCGACGGGGTGGGCGGTGGCGAAGGTGGTGGTCTCGGTGGGTCCGTAGCCGTTGACCACGGTGAGGTCCGGGCAGGCGGCGAGCACGGAGCGGACGGCGGGCGCGGGGACGGTGTCGCCGCCGGTCCAGAGCTGCCGCAGGCCGGCGAAGCAGTCGGGGGCGTCCTGGGCGAGCAGCCGGAAGAGGCCGGCGGTGAGCCAGAGCGCGGTCAGCTCTCCCCCGGCGGTGAGGCGGCGCAGCAGGGCGGCGTCCACCGGGCCCTCGGGGGCGACCACGATCCGGCCGCCGTTGAGCAGCGGGGCCCAGACCTCGAAGGTGGCGGCGTCGAAGGCGACCGGCGAGTGCAGCAGCACGGCGGCGCAGGAGCCGTCGGCGAACCGGCTGTCGGTGGCGAGTGCGGCGATGTCGCGGTGCCGGACGGCCACGGCCTTGGGGCGGCCGGTGGAGCCGGAGGTGAACATGACGTAGCCGAGCTGGTCGGGGTCGGGCGCGGGCAGCGGCCCGGCGGCCTCGCCCGTCCGGGCCGCCCGCACCTGGTCCGCCGTCAGCCGCCGGAGGGCGCCGGCCTCGGCGAGCAGCGCCTCCCGGCGCTCCTCGGGCGCCCGGGTGTCGACGGGGAGGTAGGCGCCGCCGGCCTTGAGCACGGCGAGCTGGGCGACGACCAGGTCGGTGGAGCGGTCGAGCAGCAGCGCGACCCGTTCCTCCGGCGCCAGGCCCTCGGCCCGCAGCCGCGCGGCGAGGCGGTCGGACCAGTCGCCGAGCTGCCGGTACGTCAGCCGCTCGGTGCCGTCGACCACGGCGACGGCGTCGGTGCGGCCGATCAGCTCCACGGGGCTGACGGGCCGCCAGGTCCGCGCGGTCGCGTCCCAGCCGTGCAGCAGCTCGCGGTCGGCCTCGGTGAGGGCGTCCAGCTCGCCGAGGTCGCCGTCCAGGCCGTCGGCCAGCCGGCCGAGCAGTGCGGCCAGGCGGTCGGCGGCGCGGTCGGCGGTGGCGGGGTCGAAGAGGGCGGGGTCGTAGGCGAGGTCGAAGCCGAGCCGGTCGTCCAGGTAGGCGCGCAGGCAGAGCGGGAAGGTGGTGGCGTCCTCGGCGCGCACCTCCGCCACCCGCACGCCGGTCCGTTCGCCGGCTTCCTCGTCCACGGGGTAGTTCTCGAAGACCACCATGCTGTCGAAGAGCGCCTCGCCGGCGGCCGGTCCGGCGAGCGCCTGGATCCGGGCGAGCGAGAGGTGGTCGTAGGACCGCGACTGCGCCTCGCGCTCCTGCAGCTCGCGCAGCCAGGGCAGCACGGCGCCGGCGGCGGGCAGCTGGGCCCGGGTGGGCACGGTGTTGATGAACATGCCGATCATCGCGCCGACCCCGGGCAGCTCGGCGGGCCGCCCGGCCACGGTGGTGCCGAAGACCACGTCCCGGCGGCCGCTGGAGCGGGCCAGCAGCAGCGCCCAGGCGCCCTGGACCAGGGTGTTGACGGTGAGTCCGCCGCGCGCCGCCGCCTCCCGCAGCCGCCGGGAGGCCGCCTGGTCGAGCTCGCGGTGCGCCAGGGCGCTGGAGCGGGCCCGGTGCGCCTCGGCGGGGGTGCGGTCGTAGGGCAGCGGGGTGCGCTCCTCGAAGCCCGCCAGCAGCTCGGTCCAGTGCCGCTCGGCCGCCTGCTCGTCCTGCTCGGCCAGCCAGCGCAGGAAGTCGGCGAACGGCGGCCGGGCCGGGAGCCCGGTGGCGCCCGCGTAGCGGTCCTGGGCCTCGGCGAGCAGCTGGCCGCTGCTCCAGCCGTCCAGCGCCAGGTGGTGGGTGGACCAGAGCAGCAGCACCTCCTCGCCCGGCAGCGCGGCCAGGGTGAGCCGGGTGAGCGGGGCGCGGGTCAGGTCGATCCCGGCGGCGCGGTCCTCGGCGAGCAGCCGTTCGGTGGCCTCGGCCCGCTCCGCCTCGTCCAGCTGCCGCCAGTCGAGCCGGGTGACGGGCAGCTCGGCCCGCCGGTGCACCAGCTGCACGGGGTGCGGCAGACCGCGCCAGTGCACGCTGGTGCGCAGTGCGGGGGTGGCGTCGGCGGTGCGCTGCCAGGCGGCGGCGAAGGCCTCGGGGTCGGCGACGCCGGTGAGCCGGATCAGGATCCGGTCGGAGTAGGCGTCGGCGCTGTCCACCAGGCCGTGGAAGAGCATGCCGGCCTGCAGCGGGCTGAGCGGCAGCACGTCCTCGATCGCGGAGCCGTCGCCGACCAGCTCGTCGAGCTGGCGCTGCGTCAGTTCGACCAGCGGGTAGTCGGAGGGGGTGCGGCCGCCCGCGCCGGGCCGCGCGCAGTGCGCGATGATCTCGCGCAGCGCCTCGCGGGTCTGCTCGGCCAGGGCGCGGACGGTGGCCTCCTGGTGGATCTCCGGCGGGTAGGTCCAGCCGAGCTCCAGCCGGCCGTCCTGCACGGCGCCGGTGATCTCCAGCAGGTAGGGCCGCTCGGCGTCCGGGTCGCTGTCGCTGCCGAGGGCGGGCAGGGCCGCCCGGAACAGGCCGTCGGCGGGGCCGACGTCCCAGTGCCCGTGGTAGTTGAAGCCGACCTGCGGGCGGGGGCCCTCGGTCAGCGGGCGGTCGGGGTGCAGGTGGCGCAGGGCGCCGTGGCCGATGCCGTGCTGCGGCACGGCGCGCAGCTGCTCCTTCACGGCGCGCAGGGTGTCGCGCCAGTCGGCGGCCGGGTCGACGGTCAGGGCGAGCGGGTGTTCGGCGGTGAACCAGCCGATCGTGCGGGAGAGGTCGGCGTCCGGGAACAGGTCCTCGCGGCCGTGGCCCTCGACGCCGATCAGCACGCCGTCGCTCTCGCTCCAGCGGGCCAGGGTGCGGCCGAGGGCGCTCAGCAGCACGTCGTTGACCTGGGTGCGGTAGACCTCGGGGACCTGGCGCAGCAGCGCCTCGGTCTCCTGCTCGGTCAGCGTGGTGCTCAGGGTGGCGGCGCTGCCGTGGGTGTTGCGGCCGGGGCGCCCGGCCGGCAGCCCGGCGGCGGGCGATTCGCGCTGCCAGTAGCCGAGTTCGGGGTCGAAACCGCCCGCCCTGGTGTGCTGTTCGAGCCGGGCGGCCCAGCTGCCGAAGGGGGTGCCGGCGGGCTCCAGGGTGATCGGCGCGCCGGTGGCGGCCTGGCGGTGGGCGCGCTCCAGGTCGGCGAGCAGGATCCGCCAGGAGACGCCGTCGATCGCCAGGTGGTGCACGGTGAGGACGAGCCGGGCCGGGTGGCCGGCTCCCCGGTCGAAGAGCAGGGCGCGGACCGTGCGGCCGCTCTCGGGGTCGAGCGCGGCCTGGGCGGCGGCCACCTCGCGCTCCTGCCCGTCGATGCCCTGGTGCCGGCTGAGCACGCCGGCGGGCGGTTCGGGCAGCAGCCGCTGGCGCCATTCGCCGTCGACCCGGCGGAAGGCGGTGCGCAGGGCGGGGTGGTGGCGCAGCAGGGCGTCCAGGGCGGGGCCGAAGGCGTCCAGGTCGGCGCCGGGGGCGAGTTCCAGGTGCTGGGTCATGCTGAACCGCAGCCGTTCGCCGGGCCGCCGGCCGTCCAGGTACCAATGCTGGATGGGCGTCAGCGGGGCGTCCTCCGGCGCGGCCTCGGCGGCGGTGGCGGTCTGTTCACGGACGTGCGGGGCGAGTTCGGCGATGGTCTGGTGGCGGAAGACGTCCTTGGTGCTGAGTGCCAGCCCGGCGTGCCGGGCGCGGGAGACGATCTGGATGCTGAGGATGGAGTCGCCGCCGAGCGAGAAGAAGTTGTCGCTGGCGCCGACCCGGTCCACGCCCAGCACCTCGGACCAGATCCCGGCGAGCAGCTGCTCGGTGCCGGGGCGCGGGGCGGTGTACCGGGCGGTGGCGGTCAGCTGCGGGGCGGGCAGGGCGCGCCGGTCGGTCTTGCCGCTGCTGGTGCGCGGGATCCGGTCGAGCCGGACGAAGGCTCCGGGCACCATGTGGTCGGGCAGGGTGCGGTGCAGGTGGGCGCGCACGGCCTGGTCGTCCGGCAGGTCCGGGCCGGCCAGGTAGCCGACCAGCAGGGTCCGGCCGCCGTGCTCGCAGGCGGTGACCACGGTCTCGGTGATGCCGGGGTGGTCGGCCAGGGCGGCCTCGATCTCGCCGGGTTCGATCCGGAAGCCGCGGATCTTCAGCTGCTGGTCGGCCCGGCCGAGGAACTCCAGCTGCCCGTCGGCGGCCCAGCGGGCCAGGTCGCCGGTGCGGTACAGGCGGCTGCCGGGCGGACCGTACGGGTCGGCCAGGAAGCGGGCGGCGGTCAGGCCGGGGCGGCCGAGGTAGCCGCGGGCGACCTGCGGGCCGGCCAGGTACAGCTCCCCGGGCAGGCCGGGCGGCACCGGCCGCAGCGCGCCGTCGAGCACGTAGGCGCGCTGGTTGCGGCCGGGGCGGCCGATCGCGGGGCGGGCCGGGCGGTCGGCGATCCGCAGGTAACTGGCGTCCACGGTGCACTCGGTGGGGCCGTAGAGGTTGTAGGCGGTGGTGTCGGCGCGGGCCAACAGCTGCCAGAGGTCGGGGGCCAGGGCCTCGCCGCCGACCAGCAGCAGGGCGGGCCGGTGCCGGTCGTCGGAGAGGAGTCCGGCGGCGAGCAGTTCGCGCAGGAAGGAGGGGGTGACGTTGACCAGGTCGAGGCGCTGCTCGGCGATCCGGTCGCGGAAGGCGGCGGGGTCGAGCCTGGTCTCCTCGTCGATCAGGTCCATCTGCTGGCCGGCGGCGAGCAGCAGCGGGCCGATCCAGAAGGTGTCGAAGGAGGCCGAGGCGCTGAGCGCGGCGCGCAGGCCGCCCTCGGGCAGGGCCAGGCCGCGGACGTGGTCCTGGCAGAGCGCGGCGAGCTGGCGGTGTTCCACCAGCACGCCCTTGGGGCGCCCGGTGGAGCCGGAGGTGTGGATCAGGTAGGCGGCGTTGCCGGGCCGCAGCGGGGCCCGCCGGTCGCGGTCCGCGGGATCGTGCGCGGGCAGCTCGGCCCAGGGCACCCGGTCCAGCTCGGCCGGCGTGAGGACCAGCTTGGGCGCGCTGTCGGCCAGCAGGAACTCGGCGCGCTCGGCCGGGAGTCCGGGTTCGACGGTGACCACGGCGCCGCCGGCCTTGAGCACGCCGAGCAGGGCGGCGAGCAGGTCGGTGGTGCGGGGCAGTCGCAGCGCCACCCGGTCCTCGGGGCCGACGCCGGCCGCGATCAGGTGGTGGGCCAGCCGGTTGGCGCGCTGGTTGAGGGCGGCGAAGTCGAGCGCGCCGTCCCGGGCGACCAGCGCGGTGGCCCGCGGCCGGCGGGCGGCCTGCTGCTCGAAGAGCTCGTGCAGCGGGGTGTCGGGCAGTTCGGCCGGCGGCCCCTGCCAGTCGCCGAGCACCTGCCGCCGCTCGGGCCCGGTGAGCAGGCGCAGCTCGCCGGCCGTGCGCTCCGGGTCCTCGGCCGCGGACTCCAGCAGCATCCGCAGCCGGTCGGCGAGCCGGCCGATCGTGGCGGCGTCGAAGAGGCCGGTGTTGTACTGCAGGTAGCAGATGATCCCGCCGTCCCGCTCGGCGAAGTCGAAGGCGAGTTCGAAGCTGGCCTGGCGGACCGGCGGGGTGACCGGTTCGACGGTCAGGCCGGGCAGTTCGGGCGTCTGGGCGCCGAGGTTGTGCAGCGCGACCAGCACCGGGAAGAGCGGGGTGCGGCTGGTGTCGCGCTCGGGCTGGACGGCGTCCACCACCCGCTCGAACGGCACCTCCTGGTGGGCGGTGGCGGCCAGCACGGTGGCCCGGGCCCGGGTCAGCAGTTCCCGGAACGGCAGTTCGGCGCCGATCCGCGAGCGCAGCACCAGGGTGTTGACGAACATGCCGACCAGATCGTGCAGTTCGGCCCGCTCCCGGCCGGCCGTGACGGTGCCGACGGCCACGTCCGGCTGTCCGGTCCAGCGGGCGAGCAGGATCTGCACGCCGGTCAGCAGCACGGTGAAGAGGGTGGTGTCGGCCTCCCGGCCGCGGGCCCGCAGCCGGTCGGCGAGCTCGGCGGTGAGGGTGAACTCCAGCAGCGCGCCGTCCAGCGTGCGGACCGCCGGGCGGGGGCGGTCGGTGGGCAGCTCCAGCACGTCCAGGCCGTCGAGTTCGCGCTGCCAGAAGGCGAGTTGCCGCTCCGCCTCGGCGGTCCTGGCGCGCTGCCAGGCGGCGTGGTCGGCGTACCGGATCGGCAGTGCGGGCAGCTCGGCGGGCCGCCGCGCCAGGGCGGCGGCATAGAGCTCGCCGAGGTCGCGGCCGAGCACGGCGGCGGACCAGCCGTCGGTGACGATGTGATGGGCCGTCAGGACCAGGACGTGCTCCTCCGGTCCGGTGCGGGCCAGCCGGGCGCGGAAGAGCGGGCCGGCGGCCAGGTCGAAGCCGGCGGCGGCCTCCCGCTCCAGCAGCGCGTCCAGGTCGGCGGTCTCGGTGACCGGGCAGTCCACCGGGCGCGGCGGGTGGACCACCTGGTGCGGGCGGCCGTCGCGTTCGGCGAAGGTGGTGCGCAGGGTCTCGTGCCGGGCGACCAGGCCGTCCAGGGCGGTGCGCAGCGCCTCGGGGTCGAGCGGGCCGCGCAGCCGCAGCGCGGTGAGGGTGGTGTACTCGGTGCCGCCGGGCTCGAACCGGTCGAGGAACCAGAGTCGCTGCTGGGCGTAGGAGAGCGGGGGTTCGGCGCCGGGGTCGAGCCGCGGGATCGGCTGCTGCTCGGGGGCGCCCGGTTCGGCGAGCGCGGCGGCCAGGGCGGCGACGGTGGGGTGGGTGAAGAGCAGCCGGGGCGAGACCTGGGTGCCGAAGGCGGTGCGCAGCCGGGCGGTGGCCCGGACGGCCAGGATGGAGTCGCCGCCGAGGGCGAAGAAGCCGTCGCCGGCGCCGACTTCGTCCAGGGCCAGCACCTCGGCGAAGGCGGCGGCGACGGCGCGTTCGGCGGCGGTGCGCGGCGGGGTGCGGTCGCTGTCGGCGGCCAGGCCTTCGGCGGTGGGGGCGGGCAGCGCGCGCCGGTCCAGCTTGCCGTTGACGGTGAGCGGCAGCTCGGGCAGCGGCACATAGGCGGCGGGGACCATGTGCGCGGGGAGCAACCGTTCCAGGTGGGCGCGGAGTTCGGCGGCGCCGGGGGCCTGCCCGCCGCTCGGGACCAGGTGGGCGACCAGCCGGCGGGTGCCGGCCTGGTCCTGCTGCACGCCGACGGCGGCCGCGGCCACGCCGGGGTGGCTGCGCAGCGCGGCCTCGATCTCGCCGGGCTCGATCCGGTAGCCGCGCAGCTTCACCTGCTGGTCGGCCCGGCCCAGGTAGAGCAGGGTGCCGTCGGTCCGGCGGCGGGCCCGGTCGCCGGTCCGGTACATCCGGCTGCCGGGCGGCCCGTACGGGTCGGCGAGGAACCGGGTGGCGGTCAGGGCCGGCCGGGCCAGGTAGCCGCGGGCCAGCCCTTCGCCCGCGACGTGGAGTTCGCCGACCGCGCCGTCGGGCACCGGCGCCAGGTTCTCGTCCAGCAGGTACAGCCGCAGGTCGGGGATGGGCACGCCGATGCCGTCGGTGCCCGGCTCCAGGGGTGCGTAGGTGACGTGCACGGTGGTCTCGGTGATGCCGTACATGTTGACCAGCCGGGGCGCTTCGGCGCCGTGCCGGGCGAACCAGGGGGCCAGCTGGTCGGTGTCCAGCGCCTCGCCGCCGAAGACCACCGTGCGCAGGGCGAGCGGCAGTTCGGGGTGCTCGGCCTCGGCCCGGGCCAGCGGGTGGAAGGCGGAGGGGGTCTGACTGAGCACGGTGACCCGCTCCTCCGCGAGCAGCCGCAGGAAGTCCTCCGGGGAGCGCGCGGTGTCCTCGGGCACCACGACCAGCCGGCCGCCGTGCAGCAGCGGCCCCCAGAGCTCCCAGACCGAGAAGTCGAAGGCGTAGGAGTGGAAGAGCGTCCAGACGTCCTGCTCGCCGAAGCCGAACCAGTCCCGGGTGCGGGTGAACAGCCGCACGGCGTTGGCGTGCGGGATCACCACGCCCTTGGGGCGGCCGGTGGAGCCGGAGGTGTAGATGGCGTAGGCGGGCGATTCGGGCAGCGCCCGGCGCCCGGGGGCGAGCCGGGGTCCGGCGGCCAGTGCGGCCCGGACGGCCGGGTCGTCCAGCCGGACCACGGGCACGGCGGTCTCGACCGGGGCAGCGCTGACCACGGCCACGGGGGCCGCGTCGGCGATCAGCTGGGCGACGCGTTCGGCGGGCAGCGCGGGGTCGGTGGGCAGGTAGGCGGCGCCGGTCTTGAGCACGGCGAGGATCGCCACCACCTGGTCGGTGGAGCGGGGCAGGGCGAGCAGCACGAACCGCTCGGGGCCGGCCCCGGCCGCCGCCAGCCGGTGGGCCAGCCGGTCGGCGCGGGCGTCCAGTTCGGCGTAGTCCAGCCGTTCGGCGCCGTGGCTGACGGCGATCGCGGCGGGGGTGCGGGCGGCCTGGGCCTCGAACAGCTCGGTCAGCGTGCTCTCCGGTCTGGGGAGCTGCCGGCCGCCGCCACGGGCCACCAGCCGCTGGCGCTCCTCGGCCGTGGTCCAGGCGAGTTCGCGCACCGGACGGTGCAGCCCGCCGACCAGGCCGGTGAGCAGCAGCCGCAGCCGCTCGCCCAGGGCGCGGACCGTGGCGGCCTCGAACAGCTCGGGGTCGTAGGCGAGTTCCAGGGTGAGCCGGTCGCCCTGGTAGGCCCGCAGCAGCAGCGGGAAGCTGGTGGTGTCGCGGGAGGTGACGGCGAGCAGCCGCACGCCCGCGGCGGCGGTGCGGTCGGGGTCGAAGGGGTAGTTCTCGAAGGCGACCATGCTGTGGAAGAGCGGCTGTCCGGCGGGCCGGCCGGTGAGCGCGCCGAGTTCGGCCAGCGAGACGGCGCAGTGCCGCCGGTCCTCGGCCTGCTCACGCTGGAGCCCGCGCAGCCAGTCGGCGGCGGTGCGGCCGCCCTCGACCCGGACCCGGGTCGGCAGGGTGTTGATGAACATGCCCACCATCGACTCAACGCCGGGCAGTTCCTCGGGCCGGCCGGAGACGGTGGTGCCGAAGACCACCTCCGGCTCACCCGCGCAGCGGGCCAGCAGCAGCGCCCAGGCGCCCTGGACCACGGTGCCCAGGGTGAGCCCGGCCTCCCGGGCGGCGCGGGCCAGCTCCTCGGTCTCGGGTCCGGTGAGCCCGGTCGGGTGCACGGCTGCCGAGCGGCTGTCGTGGGCGTCCCTGAGCGGGCGGTCGAAGGGCAGCGGGGTGGGCTCGGCGAAGCCGTCCAGGGTGCGCCGCCAGTGCGTGCGGGCGGCCTCCGGGTCCTGTTCGGCGAGCCAGCGCACGTAGTCGCCGAACGGGCGGCGCAGCGGGGGCTGCGGGGCCCGGCCGGCCACCAGGGCGGTGTACTCCTCGCAGACCTCGGTGAGGAGTTGGGCCAGGCTCCAGCCGTCCAGGATCAGGTGGTGCGAGGTCCAGAGCAGCCGCAGCCGGGCGTCCGGCTCGGGCAGCAGGGTGAGCCGCATCAGCGGGGCGCTGGCCAGGTCGATGCCGCGGGCCAGGTCCTCGGTCCGCACCCGCTCCAGGTCGAGCCCGGGCCCGTCCAGCCGGGTGATCGGCAGCTCGGCGGTCCGCTCGACGAGTTGCAGCGGTACCGGCACGCCCTCCCAGACCACCCGGGTGCGCAGGGCGGGGGTGCGGCCGGCCACCCGCTGCCAGGCGAGGGCGAAGCCGGCGGGGTCGGTGATGCCGTCCAGCAGGAGTTCGGCCTGGTCGAGGTAGACGTCCTGCGGGCCGCCGACCAGGCGGTGGAAGAGCATGCCCTCCTGCAGCGGGGTGAGCGGCAGTACGTCCTCCACCGTGCGGTCGTCACCGATCAGCTCGTCGAGCTGACGCTGGCTCAGGCGGGCGAGCGGGAAGTCCGAGGGCGTGCGGCCGCTGTGCGCGGCGCAGTGCGCGACGATCCCGGCCAGTGCCGCCGCCGTCGCGTCCGCCAGCGCCTGCACGGTGGCCTTCTCGTGCACCGACTCGCTGTAGTGCCAGGTGACTTCCAGCTCGCCGTCGGTGACCAGGGCGGCCACGTCCAGCAGGTGGTCCAGCGGCTCGCCGTCGGCCACCTCCCGGCCGGGCGGCTCGGCGGCGGGGGCGAACTCGCCGCCGGCCGGCGCCTGCCACTGGCCGTGGTAGGTGAAGCTGACCTGGGGCATGGGCAGTTCGGCGAGCGTCCGGGCGGCCGGGTCGGGCGAGCCGAGCCGGGCCAGCGCCTCGAAGCCCAGGCCGCGCCGGGGCACGGCGCGCAGCTGCTCCTTGACGGCCTTCAGGGTGGCGTCCCAGCCGTCGCCGGGGGCCAGGGTGACGGGGTACTGGCTGGTGAACCAGCCGACCGTGCGCGAGAGGTCGAACTCCTCGCGCCCGTGCCCCTCCAGCAGCACGGTGATCCGCTCCGCGCCCGCCCAGTCGGCCAGCACCCGGCCGACGGCGCTGAGCAGCACGTCGTTGACCTGGGTGCGGTAGGCGGCGGGCACGGTGCGCAGCAGCGCCTCGGTGGTGGCCCGGTCCAGCCGGGCGCGGACGGTGCGCACCGATCCGGCCCGCGGGGTGCCGGGGTGGTCGACGGGCAGCGGGGTGCGGGGTGCGGCGGCCTCGGCGAGCCAGTGCGGCAGGTCCGCGTCCCACTCCCCCGCGCGGACCCGGCCGGCCAGGTGGGCGGCCCAGTCGGCGAACGGGGCCGGTTCCGGGTCGAGCCGCACCGGCCGGCCGGCGGCGGCCTGCCGGTAGGCCTCGGCGAGGTCGGCGAGCAGCACCCGCCAGGAGACGCCGTCGATGGCGAGGTGGTGGGCCGTCACGAAGAGCCGCGGGCGCTCCCCGGTGAGCAGCACGGCCCGGAACAGCTCGCCGGTGGCGGGGTCGAGCGCGGCCCGGGCCTCGTCGGGGTCCTGGTCGACCGCCAGCGCGCCGACCGTCCCCTCCCCCGGGTGCTGCCGCCAGCCCTCCGCGCCCTGCTCGAACCGGGTGCGCAGCGCCGGGTGGCACTCCACCAGTGCCGCCAGGGCGCGTTCCAGCGCGGGCATGTCGAGGTCCGCGGGCAGGTCGAGCAGCATCGACATGGTGAAGTGCCGCAGCGGTCCGTGGGTGGCGAGGAACCACTCCTGCACGGGCGTCAGCGGGGCCGGGCCCTCGGTGCGGGCGGGGCGGGCGACGGGCGGTTCCTCGGTGCGGCGGGTCGCGGCGGCGGCCAGGTCGGCGACGGTCTGGTGGCGGAAGACGTCCTGCGAGCCGAGCCGCAGCCCGACGGCGCGGGCCCGGGTGACGGCCTGGATGGAGAGGATGGAGTCGCCGCCGAGCTCGAAGAAGTTGTCGGTGGCGCCGACCGCGGCCAGGCCCAGCACCTCGGCCCAGATCGCGGCCAGGGTCCGTTCCGCGGCGGTCCGGGGCTCGACGAACTCCCGGTCCCGTTCGGCCGGTTCGGGGGCGGGCAGGGCCCGCCGGTCGAGCTTTCCGCTGCTGGTCAGCGGCAGCGCGGGCAGCAGCGTGTAGGAGCTGGGCACCAGGTGGTCGGGCAGCACCTGGCGCAGCGCGGCCCGCAGTTCGCCGGCGGTCGGCCGGGTGCCGGCGGCGGGCACGGCGTAGGCGGCGAGCCGGGTGTGGCCGTGCGGGTCGGTGACGGCGACCACGGCGGAGGCGGCCACCTCGGGCAGGTCGAGCAGCGCGGCCTCGACCTCGCCGGGCTCGATCCGGTGGCCGCGCACCTTGATCTGGTCGTCGGCCCGGCCGAGGTAGTCGAGCCGGCCGTCGGCGGTCCAGCGGGCCAGGTCGCCGGTGCGGTACATCCGGGTGCCGGGCGGGCCGTACGGGTCGGGGACGAACCGCTCGGCGGTCAGTCCGGCCCGGCGGGCGTAGCCGCGGGCCAGCTGCACGCCGGCCAGGTAGAGCTCGCCCGCCACGCCGGGCGGCACCGGCCGCAGCCGCCCGTCCAGCACCTGGGCGCGCACGCCCGGCAGCGGGCGGCCGATCAGCGGCCGGCCGGTGCCGTCGATCCGGCAGGCCAGCGCGTCGACGGTGCACTCGGTGGGCCCGTAGAAGTTGTACGCGGTGACACCGGGGTGCGCGGCCAGCTCGCGCCAGAGCGCGGGGCCGATCGCCTCGCCCCCGAGCATCAGCACGCCGGGGTGGTGGCGCGGGTCGCCGAGCAGGCCGGCGGGCAGCAGCTGCCGCAGGTAGGAGGGGGTCAGGTCGAGGAAGTCGATCCGGTGCTCGACCACGTAGGCGACGAGCGCCGCCGGGTCCAGCCGGGTGGCCTCGTCGACCAGGTGCAGCGGGTGGCCGTCGGCGAGCAGCAGCAGGCCTTCGAGCGAGGTGTCGAAGGAGAAGGCGGCGGTGAGCGCGACCCGCAGCGGCCCGCCCCCGGCCTCGGCCACGAAGCCCTCGCGGTGTGCGGCGAGCAGGTTGGCGGCGGCGCGGTGGGCGACGGTGACGCCCTTGGGGCGCCCGGTGGAGCCGGAGGTGTAGACCAGGTAGGCGGGGTGGTCGGGCAGCAGCGGGGTCGGCCGGTCGGCGTCGGCGGGGTCGGTCTCCGGCAGCCCGTCCGGGAGTCCGTCGAGCGCCGCCCGGTCGAGCAGCAGCGCGGGCTCGGCGTCGGCCAGCAGGTACTCGGCACGGTCGGCGGGCAGCGCGGGGTCGAGGTAGAGGAAGGCGGCGCCGGACTTGAGCACGGCGAGCAGCGCGGTGATCAGCTCGGCGGTGCGCGGCAGCCGGACGGCGACCAGCTGCTCGGGGCCGGCGCCGCGGGCCAGCAGGTGGTGGGCCAGGCGGTTGGCGCGGGCGTTGAGGGTGGCGTAGTCGAGGCGTTCGGCGCCGGCCACCAGGGCGAGCGCCTGCGGGGTGCGGGCGGCCTGGCGCTGGAACAGCTCGGGGTAGGCGGTGTCGGGCAGCGGGCAGGCGGTGCCGGTCCACTCCCGGGTGAGCCGGCGGGTCTGTTCGGGCGTCAGCAGCGGGTGCTCGTCGAGCGGGCGGTCCGGCTCGGCGGCGGCGCCGGCCAGCAGGCGGAGCAGCTGCTCGGCCATCCGGGCGGCCGTTGCGGGGTCGAACAGGTCGGTGCGGTACTCCAGCAGGCCGGCCAGCCGCTCGCCGTCGGGCACGAACTCGATGCTGAGGTCGAAGACGGCCGCCTGCCGGGGCACGGCGACGGGCTCGACGCCGGCCGGGGCGGCGGGCGGGTCGGGGTGCAGCAGCACCATCACGTCGAAGAGCGGGTTGCGGCCCGGCTCACGGGCCGCGCCGACCGCCTCCACCACCCGCTCGAACGGGGTGTCCCCGGCGGCGAAGGCCTGGTTGACGGTGTCGGCGGTGGCGGCGACCAGCTCGCGGAAGCTGCCGGCGACCTGGGTGCGCAGGGCGACGGTGTTGACGTAGAACCCGACGGCGCGTTCCAGGTCGCTGCGGGTGCGGCCGGGGGTGAGCGAGCCGACGGTGATGTCGGGCTGGCCGGACCAGCGCGCCAGCAGGGCCTGGCTCGCGGCGACCAGGCAGCCGAAGAGGGTGGCCTGCTGCTCCCCCGCGAGGCTGCGCAGCTGCGCCGTCACCTCGGCGGGCACGGTGAACGGGTGGACGGCGCCGGGGCCGGCCTCCTCGCCGCGCCGCGGGCGGTCCAGCGGCAGTTCGGCGGGCGTCGCCCCGGTCAGCCGCTCCCGCCAGCCGGCCAGCCGGCGTTCGGCCTCGGGGCCGTCCTGCTGGGCGCGCTGCCAGGCGGCGTAGTCGGGGTACTGGACGGCGACGGGCGGCAGGTCGGCCGACCCGCTCATCAGGGTGCCGAGCTCGGCGAGCAGCACGCCCATCGACCAGCCGTCGATGATGATGTGATGGGCCGTCAGAACAAGCACCTGGGAGCCGGCCGGCTCGGTGAGCAGCCGGGCGCGGACCAGCGGGCCGGCGGCCAGGTCGAACGAGCGAGCGTACTCGGCGAGCAGTGCCTCGTCCAACTCGTCCGCGCCCAGGGTCTCTTCGGCGATCTCCAGGGGCTCGGCCGGGCGGACCAGCTGCACCGGGCGGCCGTTCTCGGACTCGCCGAAGACGGTCCGCAGCGCCTCGTGCCGCTCGACCAGCCGGTCCAGCGCCCGGCCGAGCGCGGCGCGGTCCGGGGCGGTGGCGAAGCGCAGTGCGACGGCGCTGTTGTAGCGCGGGTCGCCGGGGCGCAGCCGGTCCAGGAACCAGAGCCGCTGCTGGGCGGAGGAGAGCGGCAGCGGTGCGGTGCGGTCGGCGCGCGGCAGCGGGGCCGGTCCGGTGGCGGCGGCCGGTCCGCGGCCGGCGAGGCGGCGGCGCAGCTGCTCGCGCAGCGCCTCGGGCAGGGCGGCGGCGCGGTCGCGGTTGGCAGACGTCATGGTCGTCGGGTCCTCACCGTTGGTCGGGTTCATTGACGTCCTCACCGGTTCTCTCCGGCCGTCGGGTCGCCGCCGCCGTCCGCGGCGGCGGCCTCGAGTTCGCTCAGCACCAGGTCCTCCACCAGCTCGGCCAGTCCGGCGACGGTGCGGCTGACCAGCACGTCGCGCGGGGTGAGCGCGGTGCCGAAGGTGTCGTTGGCGCGGGAGGCGATCAGCAGGGCCCGCAGGGAGTCGCCGCCGAGCAGGAAGTAGTCGTCGGTGACGCCGACTTCGGCGCCCAGGGTATCGGCCCAGAGCTCGGCCAGCACCTCCTCGAGCGGGGTGCGGGGTGCCACCCGCCCGGTGCCCGTGGGTTCGACGGTGACGGGCGCGGGCAGCGCCCGGCGGTCCACCTTGCCGTTCTCGGTGAGCGGGAAGGCGTCCAGGATCGCGTAGGCGGTCGGCACGGCGTGGCCGGGCAGGGCGCGCACGGCGAGTTCGCGCAGCTCGGCGGCGGTGGGCGGGGCGGCGTCGGGGGCGGCGAGCAGGTGGGCGGCCAGCCGAGGCAGGCCGGGCTCGTCCTCGCGCACCGTCACCAGGGCGTCCAGCACGGCCGGGTGGCGCAGCAGCACGGCTTCGACCTCGCCGGCCTCGATCCGGTGGCCGTGCAGTTTGAGCTGGTGGTCGGTGCGGCCGAGGTGGTGGAGTTCGCCGTCGGCGTCGCGCCGGGCCAGGTCGCCGGTGCGGTACATCCGTGCGCCGGGCGGGCCGTACGGGTCGGGGACGAACCGCTCGGCGGTCAGTCCGGGGCGGTTGAGGTAGCCGCGGGCCAGGCCCGGTCCGCCGAGCCAGAGCTCGCCGGCCACGCCGTCCGGGACCGGGCGCAGGTGCTCGTCCAGCAGGTAGGTCCGGGTGCCGGGCAGCGGGCGGCCGATCGGCGGTGCGCCGCCGTCGCCGGGCAGCGGGTCGGACCAGGTCGCCACCACGGTGGCCTCGGTGGGGCCGTAGCAGTTGACCATCCGGTGGTGCGGGGCCCAGCGGGCGGCGAGTTCGGCCCGGCAGGCGTCGGCGCCGACGGCGAGGGTGACCAGGTCGGGCAGCGTGCCGGGGGTGTCGGGCGGCAGGGTGGCCAGGGCGGCGGGCGGCAGCAGGGTGTGGGTGATCCGCTCGGCGCGCAGCAGCCGGGCCAGCGGGCCGCCGAGCAGCGGGCCGGGTTCGGGCACCACCAGGGCGGCGCCGTGCGGCAGCGAGAGGCAGAGCTCCAGCACGGCGGCGTCGAAGCTGGGCGTGGCGAAGGACAGCACCCGGTCGCCGGGGGTGACGTGCAGGTGGGCGGCCTCGGCGGCGGCGAAGCCGGCCAGGCCCCGGTGGGTGACCAGCACGCCCTTGGGGGTGCCGGTGGAGCCGGAGGTGTAGATCACGTAGGCCGGGTCGTCGAGCCGCACCGGGCGGGTGCGGTCGGCGTCGGTGGGGCGGTGGGCGGGGGTCTCCTCGTCCAGCAGCAGGGCGGTGACCTCGGCGTGGTCCAGGGTGAGGGCGGGGGCGGCGTCGGCGAGCATCAGCTCGATCCGGGCCCGCGGGTAGCCGGGGTCGACGGGGAGGAAGGCGGCGCCGGTCTTGGCGACGGCGAGTTGGGCGAGCACCATCTCGGCGGAGCGCGGCAGCAGCAGGGCGACCAGGGTGTCCGGGCCGGCGCCGCGGGCGAGCAGCCGGTGGGCCAGCCGGTTGGCGCAGGCCTCCACTCCGGCGAAGTCCAGCAGCAGGCCGGGGGCGCGCAGCGCCGTGGCCTCGGGGTCGCGGTCCGCGGCGGCCTCGAACAGCTCGGCGAGCAGCCGGGGTTCGGCGGCCTCCAGGTCGGGCCGGACCGGTCCGTGCAGCAGCCGCTCGCGCTCGGCGGGCGACAGCACCTCCACCTGCTCCAGCCGGTCGCCCGCGCCGCTGTCGGCGAGCGCGAGCAGGGTGTGCACCAGCCGGTCGGCCAGCGCCTCGGCGGTGCGGCGGTCGAACCAGCGCGGGTCGTGGCCGAGTTCGATGTGCAGCCGCTCGCCGGGTGAGATCACGGCGGTGAGCGGGTAGTTGGTGGCCTCCCGGGCGTCCAGCTCGCGCATCCGCAGGCCGTGCGCCCCGGCGGTGTCGTCGCCGACCGGGTAGTTCTCGAAGACCAGCAGGCTGTCGAAGAGCGCCTGGCCGGGCGGCAGTCCGGCGCAGGCCAGCAGGGCGGGCAGCGGCAGGTGGTCGAACCGGCGGTCCTCGGCGCTCGCCTGCTGCAGGGCGCTCAGCCAGTCCGCCGTCCGGGCGGTGCCGTCCACCGCGACCCGGGCGGGCAGGGTGGTGATGAAGAGCCCGGTGATGCCGTCGGCGCCCGGCAGGTCGCTGGGCCGGCCGGAGACGGTGGTGCCGAAGACCACCTCGGGCCCTCCGCCGCTGCGCGCGAGCAGCAGCGCCCAGGCGCCCTGCACCAGGGTGTTGAGCGTGAGCCGGTGCGTGCGGCCGTACTTCTGCAGCCGCGCGGTCTCGGCGGCGGTGAGCTGCCGGGTGAGCCACTGGTCGGAGCGGGCGGTCTCGCCGGGCACGGGGCGGCGGTCGTAGGGCAGCGCGGTGGCGGCGGTGATTCCGGCCAGGGTGCGCCGCCAGTGCTCCTCGGCCGCGCCGGGTTCGCGGGCGGCGAGCCAGCCGACGTAGTCGGCGAACGGGCGCCGCTCGGTGAGCCGCGGCTGCTCGCCCTTGGCCAGTGCCGCGTGGGCGGCGAGCACGTCGCCGAGCACCTGGAAGACGCTCCAGCCGTCCAGCAGCACATGGTGGAAGGTCCAGACGACCCGCACGGTGTCGGGCCCGAGGCGGACCAGCGCGACTCGCAGCAGCGGGGGCTGATCCAGCGTCAGGTTTCGCTGCCCGGCGAGGACGGTCTCCAGTTCGGCGGCCTGGCGGTCCGGGTCGAGCCCGGTCCAGTCGTGCAGGCCGACCGGCAGGTCGACGCCCTGGTGCACCAACTGCAGCGGCACGGGCACCTCGTGCAGCACCACGCTGCTGCGCAGCACGGGCGTGCGGTCCACCACGTGCCGCCAGGCGGCGGCGAGCGCGGCGGTGTCGGTGACGCCGTCGAGCACGAAGGTGATCTGCTCGGTGTAGTGCTGCTGCCCGTGCACCACCAGGCCGGCCTGGCTGGGGGTGAGCGGGTAGACGTCCACCACCTCGCGGCCGGTGCCGACCAGCCGGTCCACGGTGGCCTGATCGAGCGGGGCCAGCGGGAAGTCGGCGGGGGTGCGCCCGCCGGCCGCCGGGTCGGCGCAGTGCCGGATCAGCGCGCGCAGTTCCTCGGCCAGTTCGGCGGCCAGCCGCTCGACGGTAGCGGGGTGGTGCACGGTGTCGGCGTAGGACCAGCTGAACTCCAGTCGCTGGTCGGTTATTCGTCCGACGATGTCGATCAGGTGCGGCCGGGTGGCGGTGCGGTCCAGGCTGCCGCCGAGTCCGCCGTGCGGGGCCTTCAGCAAGGCGCCGACCGGCCCGGCCGGACCGTCCTGCCGGCCCAGGTAGTTGAAGCTCAGCTGCGGTGCGGCGGCGGCGCCGCCGCGCAGCTGGCGCAGGGCGCCGTAGCCCGTGCCGCCGTTCGGCACGGCCCGCAGCGCCTCCTTGACCTGCTTGAGCGCGCTGCCGGGGTCGGCCTCCGGGAGGGCGGGGACGGCGAAGGGGTACAGGGCGGTGAACCAGCCGACGGTGCGGGAGAGGTCGAGTTCGGGGAAGAGCTCCTCGCGGCCGTGGCCCTCCAGGGCGACGGCCACCCGGTCGCGGCCGGTCCAGCGGCCGAGCACCCGGCCGAGCGCGGTGAGCAGCACGTCGTTGATCCGGGTCCGGTAGACCGGCGGCACCTCCTGGAGCAGCCGCCTGGTCTCCTCGGCGTCCAGTCCGGCGGTCGCGGTGCGCTCGGCGGCGGCGGTGTTGGGACCGCCCGGCAGGTCGACGGGCAGCTCGCCGCTGCCGGCGGCCACCGCCTGCCAGTGCGCGGCCTCCGCGTCGAAGCCGCCGGCGGCGGTGTGCTCGGCCAGGCGTTCGGCCCAGCTGCGGAAGGAGCTGGTCTTGGCGCCGAGGCGGGGCCGCCGGCCCTCGCGCAGGGCCTGGTAGGCGGCGTCCAGGTCGGCGTGCAGCAGCGGCCAGGAGACGGCGTCCACCACCAGGTGGTGGGCGGCCAGCACCAGGACGGGCGGTGCGCCGGCGGGCCGGCAGAGCGCGGCCCGCAGGAGCGGGCCGGTGGCCAGGTCGAAGGCCAACTCGACCTGCTCGGGCGCCTGTTCGGTTTCCCACAGCTCGGGGGCCTCGCCCGGCTCGGCGATCCGCTGGCGCCAGCTCCCGTCGGCCTGCCGGGTGGCGCGCAGCCGCAGTGCGTCGTGGTGCTCCAGCACGGCGGCCAGCGCCTGTCGCAGCAGGGCCGGGTCGACGTCCGGGTCGACGGTGTGCGCGGTGGTCTGGGTGACCAGGGCCGGATCGCCGTCCAGGCTGTCGAACAGCCAGTGCTGGATGGGCGTGAGCGGCACCTCGCCGGTGACCGGGCCCTGTTCGGCGGCGCGGGCCGCGGCGGCGGGCAGCAGGTCGGCGGCGGTGGCGAGTTCGGCGACGGTCTGGTGGGCGAAGAGGTGGCGCGGGGTCAGCGCCAGGCCGGCCCGGCGGGCGGCGGAGACGATCTGGATGCCCAGGATGGAGTCGCCGCCGAGGGCGAAGTAGTTGTCGCCGCTGCCGACCTGCGGGACGCCGAGGACCTCGGCCCAGATCGCGGCGAGGGTCCGCTCGGTCGCGGTGGCGGGTTCGCGGTGCTCGGCGGCGGTGGCGGCGGCCTGCCAGTCGGGTTCGGGCAGCGCGCGGCGGTCGAGCTTGCCGGTGGCGCCGAGCGGCAGGTGGTCCAGCTCCACCACCACCGCGGGGACGAGGTGTTCGGGCAGCCCCCGGGCGAGGAAGGCGCGCAACGCGGCCGGGTCGAGCGGTTCCCCGCCGGGCCGGCGGACGGCGTAGGCGGCGAGACGCCGGTGGCCGTCCTGCTCGACCACCCGGGCTGCGGCGGCCCGGACCGCCGGGTGCTGGGCCAGCGCGGCTTCCAGCTCGCCGAGTTCGATCCGGAAGCCGCGCACCTTGACCTGGTCGTCGGTGCGGCCCAGGTAGACCAGCCGGCCGTCCGGGGTCCAGCGGGCCAGGTCGCCGGTGCGGTACATCCGGGCGCCGGGTGCGCCGTGCGGGTCGGCGAGGAAGCGCTGGGCGGTCAGTCCGGGCCGGCCCAGGTAGCCGCGGGCCAGGCCGGTGCCCGCCAGGTAGAGCTCGCCGGGGGCGCCGGCCGGGACCGGGCGCAGCCGCTCGTCCAGCACGTAGGCCCGGGTGCCGGCCACGGGGCGGCCGATCGGCGGGTCGCCGCCGTCGGCCGGGTCGCAGGCGTGCGCGGTGGCGTAGACGGTGGCCTCGGTGGGGCCGTAGATGTTGAGCACCCGGCAGCCGGGTATCGCCTCCCGCACCTGCCGCACGGTCCGGGCGGGCAGCGCCTCGCCGGCGAGCACGACGGTGTCGGCGGCGATCCGGGCGGTGCCCTCGGCGAGCAGCCGGCCGAGGGCGGAGGGCACGGCGCTGAGCAGGCCGGCCTGCCAGGGCTCGGCCCGCTCGGCGAGGGCGAGCAGGTCGCGGACCGGCTCGACGGTGCCGCCGGCCAGCAGCGGGGCGAGCAGTTCGAAGACCGAGACGTCGAAGGAGAGCGAGGTGGCGGCGAGCACATGGCCGAAGCCGCGGTCGCGGAACTCCTCGGCGGCCCAGGCGGTGAGGCCGAGGACGGCGGAGTGGGCGACCACCACGCCCTTGGGGGTGCCGGTGGAGCCGGAGGTGTGGATCACGTAGGCGGGGTGGGCGGGGTGCCGGGGCACGTCCGTGAGGTCGGTGTCGGCCGCCGCGGCGGTGTCCAGCTCCTCGATCTCCAGGCGGGGCGTGCCGGGCGCCACCTCGGCCCACCGGTCGCGCTGGGCGGTGCTGCCGAGCACCACGTGCGGGCGGACGTCGTCGAGCAGGAAGGCGATCCGCTCGGCCGGGTACCCGAGGTCGATCGGCAGGTAGCCCGCGCCGCTCTTCAGCACGGCGAGCAGGGCGACCAGCAGCTCCGCGCCGCGCGGCAGGGCGAGGGCGACGAAGCGCTCCGGCCCGGCGCCGTGCGCGATCAGCACCCGGGCCAGCCGGTTGGCGCGGGCGTTTAGCTGACGGTACGTCAGCTGCTCGGGCCCGTCGATCACGGCGACGGCCCCGGGTGTCCGCGCGGCCTGCGCCTCGAAGGCCTCCGGCAGCGAACCACCCTGCGGCGGCCGTGGTGCTTCGCTGGCGAAACGTTCCAGCAGCTCCGCTCCGTCCGCCATCAGCGGCAGCTCCGCCACCGTGCGTCCCGGGTCGGCCGCGATGCCGCCGAGCACCGCGCGCAGGCTCCCGGCCAGCGACTCCACCAAGGGCCGGTCCAGTGCCGCCGGGTCGTAGTCCAGGATCACCGACAGCTGCGCCTCGCCCGGCGCGACCACCACGCTCAGCGGGTAGCTGGTCGGCTCCACGTCCCGCTCGGCGGTCACGGTCAGGCCGAGCCGGCCGGGGGCCTCGCCGTCCAGCGGGTAGTTCTCGAAGACCAGGATGCTCGCGAACAGCGGTGTCCCGCCCGGCAGTTCGCTCCAGCCCTGGACCTGGGCGAGGGAGACCGCCTCGTGCCGCCGCGCCTCCGCCTGGGCGGCCTGCAGCTCGCCCAGCCAGGCCAGCAGCGGCTGCTCGCCGGCCACCCGCACCCGGGTCGGCAGCGTGTTGATGAAGAGCCCCACCATCCCGGTGACGCCCGGCAGTTCGGCCGGCCGGCCGGAGACGGTGCTGCCGAAGACCACGTCCTCCGCTCCCCCGTACCGGGAGAGCAGCAGCGCCCAGGCGCCCTGCAGCACCGTGTTGACGGTCAGTCCGGCGCCCTGCGCGGTCTCCCGCAGGCGGGCCGAGACCTCCGCGCCCAGCTCGACCAGCACCGACTCGCAGGCCCCGGCGCCCTCCGCCGCCGCACCGCGCCGCAGGCCGGGCAGCTCGGTCGGCGCCGCGAATCCGGCCAGCGCCTCCCGCCAGTACCGCTCCGCCGCTCCGCCGTCCTGGCGCGCCAGCCAGCCCAGGTACTCGGCGAACGGGGCCCGCTCCGGCACCCCGGCCGGCCGGTCGCCGACCGCCGCCGCGTAGCGCTCGCAGACCTCCTCGAAGACCTGGGCCGCGCTCCACCCGTCCAGCAGCACGTGGTGGAAGGTCCACACCAGCCGCACCCGGTCCGCCGCCAGCCGGATCAGCGTCAGCCGGAAGAGCGGAGCCGCCGCCAGGTCGATGCCGGCCGCCCGGTCCTCGGCGAGCAGCCGGTCCAGCTCCCGGGCGCACCAGTCCGCCGGCCGCCCGCTCCAGTCGTGCCGGTCGATCGGCACGGCGGCGCGGGTCTGGACGAGTTGCAGCGGCCGGGCGGTCTGCTGCCAGACCAGCCGGGTGCGCAGCACCGGGTTGTGGTCGGCGGTCCGCTGCCAGGCCTCGGCCAGCGCCTCCGGGTCGGTGACACCGGCGAGTTGGAGCACGGCCTGGTTGACGTAGCTGCTGCCGCCCGGCTCCAGCAGGTGGTGGAAGAGCATGCCGGCCTGCATCGGGGTGAGCGGGTAGAGGTCGGCGACGGCGCTGCCGTCCCCGACGACCTGGTCCAGGGTGGCCTGGTCCAGCAGCGCCAGGGGGAAGTCGGAGGGCGTGCGGCCGCCGGCCCCCGGTTCGGCGCAGTGCGCGAGGATTCCGCCGAGCGCGGCGGCCATCGCCTCGGCGAGGGCGGTGACGGTCTCCCGCCGGTGGCGTCCGGTGCTGTAGTACCAGGCGAGTTCGAGTTCGCCGTCCGACACCCGGGCCACCACGTCGAGCAGGTGCGGGCGTTCGGCCTCGGGCGGCTCGGTGCTGCCGAGGCCGCCGGGCACGGCGCGGACCAGGGCGGCGTCGCCGGCGGTCCAGTCGAACCGGCCCAGGTAGTTGAAGCTGACGCCGGGCGCGGCGGCCAGCTCGGGGTCCCGGGCCAGGTAGCGCTGCGCGCCGTAGCCGAGGCCGCGCTGCGGCACGGCGCGCAGCTGCTCCTTGACGGCTTTCAGCGCCGCGCCCCAGTGACCGTCCGGCAGTTCGAGGGCGACGGGGTAGAGGCTGGTGAACCACCCGACCGTGCGGGAGAGGTCGAGGTCGTCGAAGAGCTGGTCCTCGCGGCCGTGGCCCTCCAGGCCGATGGCGACGCGCTCGCGCCCGGTCCAGTCGGCGAGCACCCGGCCGAGCGCGGTCAGCAGCACGTCGTCGATCCGGGTGCGGTAGGCGGCGGGCACCTTGCGCAGCAGTTCCTCGGTCTGCCGCCGGTCCAGCCGAACGGTGACCTCGGCGGTGTCGGCGACGGTGTTGCCGCCGCCCAGCTCCACGGGCAGCGGCCGGGCGCACTCCCGGGCGGCCGCGCGCCAGTGCTCGCGCTCGGCGGCGAAGGCGCCGGCCGCGGTACGGGCGCGCAGGCGCCGGGCCCACTCCCGCACCGAGCTGGTCCGGGCGGGCAGCCGGACGGTCTGTCCGTCGCGGGCCTGGCGGTAGGCGGTCTCCAGGTCCTCCAGCAGGATCCGCCAGGAGACGCCGTCCACCACCAGGTGGTGGGCCGTCAGCACCAGCCGGTCGCCGTCCCGGACGGCCGCCAGCAGCGGACCGGCCGCCAGGTCGAAGTCCGCATCGGTGCGCAGCAGTTCCGGAACCGGCTGGTCGGCGTCGGCGCAGCTCTGCCGCCACTGCCCGTCCAGGTTCTCGAACCGCGAGCGCAGGGCGTCGTGCTGCCTCCAGAGCGCGGCCAGCGCCTGCCGCAGCGCCTCCTCGTCGACCTCGGCGGGCAGTTCGACGGTCAGCCGCTGGCCGACCTGCTCGGGCCGCACCGGCTGCGGGTCGAGCAGCCAGTGCTGGATGGGCGTCAGTTCGACAGCGCCCGCGACCGGTTCGGTCCCCGCGATGGCGGGTGCTGTCTCCGCGGCCGCCGCCGCGAGGGCGCTGAGCACCGGGTGCCGGAAGAGGTCGCGGGGCGTCAGGGCGAGTCCGGCGGCGCGGGCCCGGGAGACCACCTGGATGGAGAGGATGGAGTCGCCGCCGAGCATGAAGAAGTTCTCGTCGGCGCCGACCCGCTCAAGGCCGAGCAGGTCGGCCCAGATCCCGGCGAGCAGCTGCTCGGCCCGGGTGGCGGGCTCCCGGTGGGCCTGCTCGGCGGTGCCGAACTCGGGCGCGGGCAGCCGGCGGTGGTCCACCTTGCCGTTGGCGGTGAGCGGCAGTTCGGGCACGGTGACGAAGGCGGCGGGCACCATGTAGTCGGGCAGCCGCTCGGCCAGCCGGGCCCGCAGCGCGGCCGGGTCGAGACCGGCCGGAGCCACCAGATGGGCCACCAGCACCTTGCGCCCGCCCGGCTGCCGGTGCAGCGAGACCACGGCCTCCGAAATTTCCTGATGCTCCGTCAGGCAGGCCTCGATCTCGGCCGGTTCGACCCGGAAGCCGCGGATCTTCAGCTGCTGGTCGGCCCGGCCGGCGAAGAGAAGTTCGCCGTCGCCGCTCCACCGGGCCAGGTCGCCGGTGCGGTAGAGCCGCTCGCCCGGTGCACCGAACGGGTCGGCCAGGTAGCGGGCGGCGGTGGCGCCGCCGCGCCCGGCGTAGCCGCGGGCCACCCCGGCGCCGGCGAAGTACAGCTCGCCGGGTATGCCGGGTGGTTGGGGCTGCATCCGGTCGTCCAGCACATAGGCCCTGGTGTCGTCCAGCGGCCGCCCGATCGGCAGCGCGGCGGGCAGCGGGTCGCCCGGGCGGAAGGCCCGCCGGGTGACGAAGGTGGTGGTCTCGGTGGGCCCGTAACCGTTGACCACGGTCAGTTCGGGGCAGGCGGCCAGCACCCGGCCGACCACCGCGCCGGGCACGGCCTCGCCGCCGGTCCACACCTCGCGGGCGCCGCGCAGGCAGCCGGGGTCCTCCTGGGCGAGCAGCCGGAACAGGCCCGCGGTCAGCCAGAGGTGGCTGACGCCCTGCTCGCCGATCGCCCGGCGCACCGTGGCGGCGTCGAGTTCGGCGGGCGGCGCGAGCACGGCGGTGCCGCCGCGCAGCAGAGGCACCCAGAGCTCGTAGGTGGAGGCGTCGAAGGCGTGCGGGGAGTGCACCAGCACCCGGTCATGCCCCTCGAAGGCGCGGTCCAGGGCGAGCGCGGCGACGTCGCGCTGCCGGACCGCCACGCCCTTGGGCAGGCCGGTGGAGCCGGAGGTGAACATCAGGTACTGCACGGTGTCGGGGTGCACCTCGAAGCCGCCCGTCAGCGTGCCCTCGGTCCACTCCGCGGGCCGCAGTACCTGGGGCGCCAACCCGTCGGCGTCGGCGGCCCGTCCGGCGTCGGTGAGCAGCAGCTCGGCGCCGGCCTGCCGGACCGTTGCGCGCAGCCGCTCGCGCGGCGCCCGCCCGTCCAGCGGCACGAAGACGCCGCCGAGCCGCACCAGCGCGAGTTGGACGGCGACCAGGGTGACCGAGCGCTCCATCAGCACCGCCACCGGCCGTTCGGCGCGCACGCCCAGGCCGGCCAGCCGGGCGGCCACGGCCTCGGCCAGCGCGTCCAACTCCCGGTAGCCGACCCGCTCCCCGCCGCTCTCCACGGCGGTGGCCGCCGGGGTGCGGCGGACCTGGGCGGCGAACAGCTCGGCCACGGTGGCCGGTTCCCGCCCGGTGGCGGTGTCGTTCCACTCCCGCAGCACCTGCTCGCGGCGCTCGGGCGTGAGCAGCGGCAGCCGGGCCGGCGGCCGGTGCGGATCGGCGGCGAGGCCGGTGAGCAGCACGGTCAGGTACTCGGCCAGCCGCTCGACCGTGCCGGCGTCGAGCAGCCGGGGGTCGTAGCCGAGCCGCAGCCCGAGCGTGCGTCCGGGGTAGGCGACCAGCGCGAGCGGGTAGTTGGTGGTCTCCACACCGTCCAGCCCGGTCAGCCGCAGGCCGTGCGCGGCGGCCAGGTCCTCGTCGACGGGGTAGTTCTCGAAGACCACGATGCTGTCGAAGAGCGTTGCCCGCTCCGGCAGTTCGGTGCCGGCCTGGATCCGGCCGAGTGACAGGTGGCCGAACCGGCGGTCCTCGCTCTGGTCCTGCTGGAGCTGCCGCAGCCAGTCCAGCGCGGAGCCGTGGACGGGGACGGCGGCCCGGGTGGGCAGGGTGGCGATGAAGAGGCCGGTCATCGTGTCGGCGCCGGGCAGCTCCGGCGGGCGGCCCGCGGTGGTGGTGCCGAAGACCACCTCGGAGTGGCCGGACTGGCGGCTCAGCAGGATCGCCCAGGCGCCCTGGACCAGGGTGTTGACGGTGAGTCCGGCGCTCCGGGCCAGCTCCTCCAGGGCCCGGGTCGCGGGCTCGGTGAGGGCGGTGCGCACGGCGGCGGTGGACTCGGCGCGGTGGCTCTCGCGCGGCTCCCGGTCGTAGGGCAGCGGGGTCGGCTCGGCCAGGCCGGCCAGCCGCTGCCGCCAGTGCTGTTCGGCCGCCGCGCCGTCCTGCTCGGCCAGCCAGGCCGAGTAGTCGCGGTAGGGGCGCCGCTCGGGGGCCGGGGCGGCCGGGTCGGCGTGCTGGGCGAAGACGTCGGCGAGCACCTGGAAGAGGCTCCAGCCGTCCAGCAGCAGGTGGTGGAAGGACCAGAGCACCCGCACCGAGCGGTCCCCGAGCCGGGCCAGCAGCAGCCGCTGCAGCGGCGCCCGGTCCAGGTCGATGCCCAGCTCCCGGTCGCGCTGCATCAGTTCGGCCAGGCGCTGCTCACGCTGCTCCGCCGTCAGCCCGCGCCAGTCCAGCAGTTCGACGGGCAGCACGACCCCGCGCCGCACCACCAGCAGTGGTTCGGGCACCTGCTGCCAGGCCACGGCGGCCCGCAGCACCGGTGTGCGGTCGGTGACCCGCTGCCAGACCGCGGCCAGCCGCTCCGGCTCCGGCACGCCGTCGAGTTCGAAGGTGAGCTGCTGCAGGTAGGGGCCGCGGTCGGCCTGGGCCAGGCCGTGGAAGAGCATCCCGGCCTGGGTGGGGGTGAGCGGGTGGACGTCCTCCAGCGCGCCGGGGTCGGCGCCCGCGAGCAGGTCCACGGCCTGCTGGTCGAGCCGGGCGAGCGGGAAGTCCGAGGGGGTGCGGCCGGCGCTGCCGGGGCGGGCGGCGTGCCGGGCGATGCCGAGCAGGGCGGCCGTGAACAGCCCGGCGAGCCGCGCGGTGCCGTCCTCCTGACCGGCTGGATGGCACCAGGTGAACTCCAGTTCGTCCCCGTCCAACCGCCCGATCAGCTCCAGCGCGTGCGGGCGCGTGGCGGCCGGGTCGGCGTCCAGCTCCAGCGGGCGGAACTCGCCCCGGTTGAGTCCGCCTTCGGCGGGGGCGATCCGGCCCAGGTAGTTGAAGCTGACGGGCGCGACGGGCTCGGCGGGCAGGCTGCCGGGCAGCAGGTGGCGCAGCACGTCGTGGCCCAGCCCGTGCCGGGGCACGGCGCGCAGCTGCTCCTTGACCTGCTTGAGCACGCCGTCCCAGCCGGCCCCCGGCGCGACCTCCAGCAGCACGGGGTGGCGGGTGGTGAACCAGCCGACGGTGCGGCTGGTGTCCAGGTCCGCGAACAGCTCCTCCCGGCCGTGCCCTTCGACCTCGACCAGCACCCGGGGGTCGCCGCTCCACTCGTCGAAGGCCCGGCCGAGCGCGCTGAGCAGCACGTCGTTGATCCGGGTGCGGTAGGTCTCGGGCAGGGTGCGCAGCAGGGCGGCGCTGGCCCGGGCGTCCAGCCGGGTGGTGAGGGTGCGGGTCTCGGCGTAGCTCCCGCCGGCCTGCGGCCGCACCCCGGCGGAGCGCTCGGCGACGGCGGTCCAGTACGGCAGTTCGGCCTCGAACCCGCCCTGCTCGGCGTACTCGGCCAGCCGGGCCGCCCACTGGCGCATCGGCGTGGTCTTGGCGGGCAGCTCGACCGGGGCGCCGTCGCGGCGGGCCCGGTAGGCGCGGTCCAGGTCCTCCAGCAGCAGCCGCCAGGAGACGCCGTCCACCACCAGGTGGTGCACGGCCAGGTGGAGCACGGGTGCGCGCCCGGCGCCGCGCTCGTGCAGCACGGCGCGCAGCAGCGGACCGCCGCCCAGCGGGAAGGGGCCGTGGTGCGGGGTGTCGGAGTCGGGGCCGGTGTGCCGGGCGAGCACGATCCGGGGCGCCTGCTCGGCGATCTGCCAGGGCTCCCCGGCACCGGCGAAGGAGGCGCGCAGCGCGTCGTGGTGGGCCGCCAGGTCGTTGAGCGCCTCCTCCAGCGCGGCCGGGTCCAGGTCGTCGGGCAGCAGCAGCGAGAGGGTCTGCGCGAACCGGTCCGCGCCGGCGCCCCCGGTCTCCAGCAGCCACCGCTGGATGGGCGTCAGCGGGGCGCTGCCGCTGGCCGGTTCGGCGGGCCCGGCGGCGGGGCGCAGCGGTCCGGCGGTGTCGGCGCAGCGGGCCAGGGCGGCGACGGTCTGGTGCTGGTAGACGTCGCGGGAGGTGAGCGCGAGTCCGGCCTGCCGGGCCTGGGCGACGAGCTGGATGCTGAGGATGGAGTCGCCGCCGAGCTCGAAGAAGTTGTCGTCGGCGCCGACCCGTTCGATCCGCAACAGGTCGGCGAGGACGGCGGCCAGGGTGCGTTCGCCGGGGGTGCGCGGCGGCACGTACCGGGTGGCCCGGTCGAGCGGGCCGGGGTCGGGCAGGCGGTCGCGGTCCACCCTGCCGTCGGGGTGGCGCGGCAGGGCGGTCCCGACGGGCAGCACCGCCGCCGGGACCAGTCGGCCGGGCAGCCGCTCGGCCAGGGTCCGGCGCAGGGCCGCCGGGTCCAGGCCGGGACCGGCGACCACCCAGGCGACCGGCCGGCCGGCGTGCTCGAAGACGGCCGCCTCGGCCACCTCGGGCCGGGCCAGCAGCTCCCGTTCCAGGTCGGCGAGGTCCAGCCGCCGGACACCGGCCGGCCCGGCCGGCCCGAGCCGGGCCAGCGAGCCGTCGGCCCGGCGGCGGACCAGCTCGCCCGCCCCGTCCAGCCGGCCGGCCACCCCGGGCGGCTGCGGCCGCCCGGCCTCGTCCAGCACCGCCGGGCCGTCGGTGGCGGCGAGCAGCGCCCGCTCCTCCTCCCCGCTCAGCAGGGACAGTTCGGCGAGCCGGCGCTGCGGCCCGGCGGCCATGCCGGCCAGCAGGCGGTGCAGGTAGCCGGCCAGCCGCTCGGCGGTCTCCGGTGCGAAGAGCGCGGTGCTGTACTCCACGGTCAGCTCGAAGCCGTCGCCGGCGGGTGTGAACTCCAGCACCAGGTCGAAGCGCGCGCCGGGCCTGGGCAGCGGATGCGGCGCGAAGCGGAGCGGACCCGCCGTCAGTTCGCCCCGTGCCCCGAGCTGCTGCACCACCGCCGCCTGCACCAGCGGCGTCCGCGAGGGGTCGCGCCGGGGGGCCAGCTCCTCGACCACCCGGTCGAAGGGCACCTGGTCGTGGGCGAAGGCGTCCAGCAGCGTGC
The DNA here is from genome assembly GCF_042869935.1 of Kitasatospora sp. NPDC006697. NCBI lineage: Bacteria > Bacillati > Actinomycetota > Actinomycetes > Kitasatosporales > Streptomycetaceae > Kitasatospora > Kitasatospora sp. NPDC006697. The sequence continues at coordinate 25,018 of NZ_JBIAGU010000040.1, read as the reverse complement.
CCGCCAGCTCGCTGACGTAGCCGTCCACGGTGGCGTCCGGGTCGACCTCCGCCCGCAGCACCACGGTGTTGGCGAAGAATCCGGCCACTCCTTCGAGTTCGGCCCGGCCGCGGCCGTTGGTGACGGTGCCGAGCGCCACCTCCCGCTGCCCCGAGCAGCGGGCCAGCAGCAGGGCGGCGGCGCCCGTGAAGAGGGTGAAGAGGGTGGTCCCGCGCCCGGCCGCCAGCTGCCGCAGCCGCTCCACCAACTCGCCTGGCAGGGCGTGCCGGTGGGCGCCGCCGGCGGTGGCCCGGACGGCCGGCCGGGGGCGGTCGGTCGGCAGGTCAAGCTCCGGCATCTCGGCCAACTGCCGCTTCCAGTAAGCGAGTCCGTCCTCCTGCGGCCGTTCCCGCTCCCAGGCCGCGTAGTCGGCGTAGCGCAGCGCGGGTGCGGGCAGCACGTCCCCCCGGTAGAGCGCGGCCAGTTCGCGGGTGAGCAGGTCCACCGACCAGCCGTCCGTGACGATGTGGTGCTGGGCGAGCAGCAGCACATGGTCCTCCTCCCCGCACCGGACCAGCAGGGCGCGGGTGAGCGGCCCGGCCGCCAGGTCGAACGGGCGCAGCAGCTCCTCGGTGAGCCGGGCCTCGACGTCCCCGCCGCTCGGGACGGTGCGCAGCGGCAGTTCGCCGACCGGCCCGATCCGCTGCACGCCCTGCCCGTCGACCGTGGCGAAGGTGGTGCGCAGCGCCTCGTGCCGGGCGGCAAGTCCGTTCAGCGCCCCGCGCAGGGCGTCCGGGTCGAGCGGTCCGAGCAGCCGCAGCGCGAGGCCGGTCGCGTACTCGGTGCCGCCGGGGGCGAGGTGGTCGAGGAACCAGAGCCGCCGCTGCCCGCCGGAGAGGGCGAGCGGCCGGTCGGCCGGGGCGGGCGGGATCGGGTCCGGCTCCTCCTCCCCCGCCGCCTCGTCCGCCAGTTCGGCCAGTTCGGCCAGTTCGGCGACGGTCCGGGCGGTGAACAGCTCGCGCAGGCCGAGCCGCACGCCCAGCGCCTCGCGCAGCCGCCCGAGCACCCGGGCGGCCAGGATCGAGTCGCCGCCGAGCTCGAAGAAGTCCTCGCGCGCCCCCACCGCCTCCAGGCCCAGCAGTTCGGCCCAGATCGCGGCGATGGCCTTCTCCCGGGGCGTGGTCGGCTGCTCGCCGGCCCGGACGGCCGTGACCACCGGCACGGGCAGCGCCCGCCGGTCGATCTTGTTCTGCGGGGTCAGCGGAAAGACCGTCAGCACCACCACGGCGGCCGGCACCAGGTGGGCGGGCAGTTCGGCGGCCAGCGCGGACCGCAGTGCGGCGCCGTCCAGCCCCTCCTCGCCGGTGACGTAACCGACCAGCCGCTGCCGCCCCGGCTCGTCCTCGCGGACCACCACCACGGCCTCGCCGACGCCGGGCCTGCGCAGCAGCGCGGCCTCGATCTCGCCGGGCTCGATCCGGAAGCCGCGGATCTTCACCTGCCGGTCCAGCCGCCCCAGGAACTCCAGTTCGCCCGCCGGCGTCCAGCGGGCCCGGTCGCCGGTGCGGTAGAGCCGGGCGCCGGGCGGGCCGTACGGGTCGGCGACGAACCGGCCGGCGGTCAGCCCGGGCCGGCCGAGGTAGCCGCGGGCCACGCCGTCGCCGCCGACGAAGAGCTCGCCGTCCGCCCCCGGCGCGACCGGGCGCATGGCGGCGTCCAGCACGTGGGCCCGGGCGGTGGGCAGCGGGGCGCCGATGGTGGGCTCGCCGCCGTCCGCTCTGAGCGGGCCGGTCCAGGAGGCGACGATGGTGGCCTCGGTCGGGCCGTAGGAGTTGATCATGCGTCGGCCGGGCGCCCAGCGCCGGACCAGCGCGGCCGGGCAGGCCTCGGCGCCGACGATCAGGGTGCGCAGGTGCCGCCCGGCGCCGGTGGCGGCCGGGTCGGGCAGGGTGGCCAGCGCGGCGGGCGGGATCAGCGCGTGGCTGATCCGGTGCTCCTCCAGCACCTGGGCCAGCTCCTCGCCGAGCCAGGGGCCGCCGGGCGGCACGACCAGGGTGGCGCCGCAGAGCACCGAGATGCACAGCTCCAGCACCGAGGCGTCGAAGCTGGGCGAGGAGAACTGCAGCACCCGGTCGCCGGGGCCGACCGCGTACCGCTCGGCGGCGGCCGCGGTGAAGCCGCCGATGCCGTGGTGGGTGACGGTGACGCCCTTGGGGGTGCCGGTGGATCCGGAGGTGTAGATCAGGTAGGCGGCCTGCGCGGGGTCGACGGCGGGCAGCTCGCCCGGCGGGGCGTCCCGTTCCGCCGTCAGCTCGGCGAGCAGCGCCTCGTCGACGGTGACGGCCGGCCGGGCGTCGGCCAGCATCAGCGCCCGCCGGTCGGCCGGGTAGCCGGGGTCCACCGGCAGGAAGGCCGCGCCGGCCAGTGCGACGGCCAGCTCCGCGGCGATCAGCTCCGGCGAGCGGGGCAGCACCAGCGCGACCGTCCGCTCCGGGCCCGCTCCGCGCCGCCGCAGCGCGCGGGCCAGCCGCCCGGCGCGGTCGGCCAGCTCGCGGTAGCTCCAGGTCCGGCTGCCGTCGGTGAGGGCGGGGGCGTCGGGGGTGCGGGCGGCCCGGGCGGCGAACAGCTCGCCCAGTGCGGGGTGGCGGGTGGCCGTGGGGTGCTGCGGGTCCGTCATGGCGAGCGTCCTTCGGGCGTGGCGGGACGACCCGCCGGCGGGGTGGGCCGGCGGGCGGGGGCGTCGGGCGGCGTGGGGTCGGTCGCCGGAGGATCGGTGAAGGGGGCGGCCGTCAGCCGCCGGTGGTGCGGCGGGCGGTGCGGCCGGAGATCTGCACCCGGTCGATGGCGCCGGTGGCCGGATCGCGGTGGAAGGACCCGCCGGCCTGCAGCTGGCCGGTGTCCGGGTCGACCAGGTCGCAGCGCAGGTCGGCGTAGCAGCGCAGCGGGATCGGCAGGTCGCCGTCGACCGAGAGGGTCGGCGAGCCGTCCGGGCCGACGGCCACCCGGTACTCCAGGCCGCCGTTGCGGTAGCGGCCGGCGGCCTCCGGCAGCGGCACCGAGCGGCCGCGCCGGGCGGGCACGGCGGCGGGCACCGCGAGGCCGGTGTGCTTGCCGATCTCCTCGGCCACCTCGCACCAGAGCGCGGTGGCGGCGGAGGCGTTGCCGGTGAAGGCGAGCACCAGGCCGCTCTCCGGCTCGACCCGCAGGTGGCAGGAGGTGCCCTGGGCGTTGCCGTCGTGGCCGTACCAGTGGCGGCCGTCGCTGCGGTGGACGGCCAGGCCCATGCTCCAGCCGTCGGCCAGCGCACTCGGCTCGGCGGCGGGCTCGGGGGTGCGCAGCAGCTCGGCGACGGCGGGCGGCAGCACCTCGGAGTGGCCGGCCAGGGCCCGGCCGAAGACCATCAGGTCCACGGCGCTGGCCTGCAGCGCGCCGGCGGGGGCCTCGGCCGGGGCGAGGTTCTGCACGGCGGGACGCAGCTCGCCGGTGGCGGTGTTGACGGCGTGTCCGGCGGCGGTCGGCCGGTTGGCGGCGGGCGTGCTGCCGAGGAAGGCGGCGGCGGTGCCCAGCGGGTCCAGCAGCAGCACCCGGACGGCCTCCTGCCAGTCCATGCCGGTGACGGCGGCGACCAGCTGGCCGGCGGCGACGTAGCCGGCGTTGGAGTAGGAGAAGCCGGTGCCGGGGGCGAAGAGCAGCTCGCCCGGGGTGCAGGCGCCCGCCAGGTAGTGGGCGCGGGTGGTGCGGGCGGCCGTGTCCGAGTCGGGGCCGGTGGGCAGGCCCGCGGTGTGGCTGAGCAGCTGGCGGATGGTCAGGTCGGGGACGGCGCGCAGCTCGGGCAGGTGCTCGGCGGCGGGGTCGTCCGGGTCGAGGTCGCCGTCCGCGGCCAGCAGCAGCACGGCCGCGGCGGTGTAGGGCTTGGTGAGGGAGCCCAGCGGGACGGCGGTGTCGGCGGTGAACGCGGCGCCGGTGGCGGCGTCGGCGGTGCCGGTGTGCCAGGTGAACACCTGGCTGCCGGTGTCGAGGGCGAGTTGGGCGCCGGGCACCCGGTGGGTGGCGGCGAGGGCGGTCAGTCGCTCCGTCAACTCGTCCGGTAAGACGGGTTCGCCGACCGCGGCGGCAGTGGTGGTGGTGTACGGCATGAGCGGGCGTCTCCCCAGGACGGTTTCTCAGCGGGTGGTGATCGGCGCGCAGCGCCCGGCAGGCGGGTCCGGGCCCGGGCGGCACGAGGTTTTCCGGAACATGTGAACGAGAGCCGAACTGTCGTGCGAAAGATGCCGGTGGATGGATGAATTCACGTCCGGACGCGCCTCCACCGCGCCATTCCGCACGGAAAGGGCTTTGCCTTCGACCGACCCCGGCGACGCCCCGGAAAGGGCAGGTGAGAAATTACCGGGAATCGCTCCGGCGGCCCCCGGAGTGCGCCGGCCGACGCCTTCCGGACAGCGGAGCGAACGGAATTCGCCATGCGCCGCAATTCCGCCGGGGCGCACGCCGGTGCACTCCCCCGGCTCCCCGCAGCACCGCGCACCCGGCCGGGCCGACCCGCATCCGCGCAGGTGGGACGGGTCGCACACGCCCGACCCGGGCCCCAGGGCTGACCCGGGCAGCGGGCGGCCGCTCACTGGCACGGCACACATGGGCGCTCCATCGCGCGGCGGACCGACAACGCCTTTCCCCCAGTAATCCAGCCCGCACAACGGTTGTGCGGGGGCTTTCCCAAAACGGCCGGCATGGGTGGTGGATGCGCGGAGTGCCGGACGCGGCGGGCAGAAAATGAACATACCCCCGGACCGTCGGTGCTGTCCGGGAAATGGCCGATCGGGTGGACCGGAAGGTCCGAGTCCCGCTCGAACCACGCACAGTCTTCACTGTCGTTCCCCTGATCCGCAAGCCGACGCCGTTGATCCTGGGGAATGCGCGGACAGGAGATTCTGATGGGTTTTCCGGGTGTGCTGGGAAAGCAGCGGCACGGTGGACCGGTGTGACGGAGGGGACGGGCGCCGGACCCGGTCCGGCGCCGCTACTCGCTGGGGTCGCGCAGCGCCCTGACGTGGATCTCCTGGGCGATCCGGCCCGCCGCCGTCTCCGCCTCCAGGTGGTCCCGGCCGGCCTGCAGCAGCACGTCGGCGGCCAGCCGGGCGGCCAGCTCGCGGCCCGCGTGCCCGTCCCGGTGCAGCAGCCGGGTGACCAGGCGGCCGCGCACCGGGAAGGCCGTGGCGCGGGCCCCGGCCAGCCGGCCGGCCAGCAGGGTGGGCACCACCACCGCGCCCAGCTGGGCCGCCATCAGCGCGACCACCGCGGCCGGGTGCTCGGCGGTGTGCACCACCGAGGGCTCGATGGCGTGCTCGGCGGCGAAGGCGGCGAAGGCCCGGCCGCGCGCCGACCGCGGCGGCGCGCCGATCCACGGCCGGCCGGACAGCTCCCGGGGGTCGGTCGGCTGCTCCCAGGATTGCGGCACCAGCACCCGGTACTCGTCCTCGCCCATCGCCCGCGCCCTGGTGCCCGGCGGAAGCGGCACGGCCGTCTCCCGGTCGTCGGCGGCCACCAGCACGTCCAGCTCGCCCAGCCGCATCGCCCGCAGCCCGTTCACCAGGTCGTACTCCTGGAAGACCGGCACCAGCCCCGGGTGGCGGCGGCGCAGCAGCGCGCTCGCCCCGGCCGCCAGCCGGGCGATCACCCACGGGCTGGCGCCGATCGCCACCGGGCCGCGGATCTCCCGAGGTCCCGTCAACTGCTCGCGCGCCGCCGCCAGCTGACGGCCGATCCGCTCACCGGTCTCGGCCAGCAGCCGCCCGGCGGCGGTCAGCTCCGGGCGCGGCCCGGCCCGGTCCAGCAGCGGCAGGCCGCACTCCTGCTCCAGCGCGGCCACCTGCTGCGAGACCGCCGAGCGGCTGAGGCCGAGCGCCCGGGCGGCGGGCGCGAGGCCGCCGGTGCGGGCGACGGTGGCGAGCACCAGCAGTCGGCGGGGGTCGAGGTCCATCGCGGCGGGTCCTGAGGGGGTGTCGGTTCTGCTGTCGGGTGGGGCAAGTATGCCTGGACACCGGGGCTGCGGTCACCGGACGGGGTTGCCAGACTGACCGGCATTCCCGACTCCCCCTCAGGAGGCCCGCCATGCCTGCCCGCCGCCTCACCGTCACCTGTGCGCTGTTCGCGCTCCCGGCCGTGCTGACGGCCTGCGGGCCCGCCGGCACCTCGGGGGCCGCGCAAGGGGCGACCGCCGCCGCGACCACGGCCGGCGCCGCTCCGCAGTACCGGCTCACCGCCCCGCAGACCGCCGGAGGCTACCCGCAGGGCCGGCCCCCGGCTGCCACCACCCAGCTGGTCGACTCCGGCCTGGGCCAGAACGCCAAGCTGCTCGGCCTCACCGGCACCCCGGTCCGCGCCACCTACGACGACGCGGCCGACGGCGCCTGGGTCTTCTATTCCGGCCTCAACGGCAGCGGCTTCGACCCCGACCGCCTGCACGACGCCCTCACCCACCCGGTCACCACCGGCGACGACGGCGCGGGCGACCACACCACCTTCAGCTACGCCGACACCGACCCGGGCCCGCACGGCGGCCGCGCCATCTGCGACTCCCTGCTGGTCCGCGCCGCCTTCCTCACCACCACGGCCACCACCTGCTCCTGGTTCACGGCCACCACCGCCGCCCGGGTCACCGTGGTCATCAAGGGCGACGGCAGCAACACCAAGATCGGCTTCACCGCCGCCGACGTCGCCCCGATCATGCGGGCGGTGCGCGCCGACGCGGAGCGGAGCGACTAGCTCAGGGCGCCGGCACCGCCAGCACCGGGCAGCCCGCGTGCCGCACGCAGTGCGCCGTGACCGAGCGGCGCAGTCCGCGCCGGAGCAGGCTCCGGCTCGTGCCCAGGACCAGCAGGTCGGCGCCCCGGTCGGCGACGGCCACCAGCGCCCGGTGCGGGCGGCCGCGGACCAGCGCCCCGCGCACGGGCGTGTCGGGCCCCGCCTGCGCCCGGGCCCCGCGCAGCACCTCGGCCAGCCGGGCCGCCGCACCGGCCCGGGCCTGTGCGAGGGCGGGCGAGTCGGGATACCTCAGGTAGCCGCGCTCGCCGCCGGGCGGACGCCAGGCGTGCACCAGCAGCACCTCGGCGGGACCGGTCCGGGCCTCGCGCAGCGCGCGGCGCACGGCGGCGCCGCTCCGCTCGGAGCCGCTGACGCCCACCACGATGCGGCGCACCATGAAGCTCCCTGACTCCCTTTCGGCTCATCCGTCCCGTGAGGTTGACGCGCCGGGGTCGTGGGCCGTTCCCGGTCTGGCCCGGGTGTGCAGCCGCTCGCCCTGCGGGCCGAAGAGGCTGAGCAGCTCGACGGCGGCCGTGCCGGTGCTGCCGAACCAGTGCGGCACCCTGGTGTCGAACTCGGCCGCCTCGCCGGCCGTCAGCACCAGGTCGTGCTCGCCGAGCACCAGCCGCAGCTCGCCGGTGAGCACGTAGAGCCATTCGTAGCCCTCGTGGCTTCGCGGGTCGGGCTCCCGACTGCCCGGCGGGATGATCATCTTGAAGGCCTGGACCCCGCCCGGGTTGTGGGTCAGCGGGACGATCGTCGCCCAGTCCCGCTTGACCGGGCGCAGCCGCACCCGGGGGTCGCCGACCTGCGGCGCGCCGACCAGGTCGTCCAGCGGCACCTGGTGGGCGCGGGCCAGCGGGAGCAGCAGTTCCAGGGTGGGGCGGCGCTCACCGGACTCCAGCCGGGAGAGCGTGCTGACCGAGATGCCGGTGGTCTCGGCGAGCTTGGCCAGCGTGGTGCCGCGCTGCCGCCGCAGGTCGCGCAGCCGGGGGCCGACCCCGGCGAGCACGGCGGCGTCCTCGCGTTCCTTTGCCATAGCAGCAACTTTACTTTGCCGCTCCGGCGAACCGGGCGCACGGTGGTGCCCACAGCGAGCAGAGGAGATCCCGATGAACGAGACCTATGACGTGATCGTGGTGGGCGGCGGCGCGGCCGGACTGAGCGGCGCCGTCACCCTGGCCCGGGCCCGGCGCTCCGTGCTGGTGGTGGACGCCGGCGAGCCGCGCAACGCGCCGGCCGGCCAGGTGCACGGCTACCTGGGCCGCGAGGGCACCCCGCCCGCCGAGCTGCTGGCCGCCGGCCGGGCCGAGCTGGCCGGCTACGGCGGCGCCTTCACCGCCGACCGGGTCACCGGCGCCACGGCCGGGCCGGAGGGCTTCACCGTCCGGTTGGCGAGGGCCGGCGCCCTGCACGCCCGCCGCCTGCTGGTGGCCACCGGCCTGCGTGACGAGCTGCCGGAGGTGCCGGGGCTGGCCGAGCGGTTCGGCACCGATGTGCTGCACTGCCCGTACTGCCACGGCTGGGAGGTCCGCGACCGCCGGATCGGCGTGCTCGCCACCGGCCCGCTCGGCTGGCAGCTCGCCCAGCTCTGGCGGCAGTGGAGCCCGCAATCACGGTGCTGCGGCACGGCGCGCCCGCCCCGGACGCCGAGCAGGCCGACCGGCTCGCCGCCCTCGGCATCACGGTGCTGGACGGGCCGGTGCTGGCGGTGGAGTCGGACGGCGACGGGCTGCCCGGTGTGCTGCTGGCCTCCGGCGGGCGGGTGCCGCTGGACGCCCTGGTGGTGGCGCCCCGGCTGACCGCGCGGGCGGGGCTGCTGGCGGCGCTGGGCCTGCGGACGGTGCCGGTGGAGCACGCCGGCCAGGTGATCGGCGACCGGGTGCCCGCCGACCCGACCGGCGCGACCGAGCTGCCGGGCGTCTGGGTCGCGGGCAATGTCGCCGACCCGACCGCCCAGGTGATCGTGGCCGCGGCGGCCGGCCTGCGGGCCGGCGCCGCGATCAACGCCGACCTGATCGCCGCCGGCATCCCGGGCTGACGCCTGGTCAGGCCGCCTTGCGGGCGTGCAGCACCGCCGCGTCCAGCGGCAGCGGCGCCCGCCCGACCAGCTCCAGCCCGGCGTCGGCGAGCAGCCGGGCGTAGTGCTCGGCCCGGCGCTCCCGGCCGCCGACGTTGCACCGCATGTGCAGGTCCCAGGCGGTGGCCAGCGAGGGCGAGCCGTCGGAGGGCAGCAGCCGCTCGACGATCAGCAGATCGGCGTGGGCGGGCATGGCCCGGGCGCAGTGCCGCAGGATCTCCCGGCAGCGCTCGTCGTCCCAGTCGTGCAGCACCCGGGAGAGCAGGTAGACGTCGCCGCCGGCCGGCACCTCGGCGAAGTCGCCGGCCCGCAGGGTGCACCGCTCGACGCAGCCGGCGGCGGCCAGCGAGCGCCGGGCGGCGTCGATCACGTGCGGGCGCTCCAGCAGGGCGCCGCGCAGCCGCGGGTGGGCGGTGAGGATCCGGCCGAGCAGTTCGCCGGTGCCGCCCGCGACGTCGACCACGGTGGCCGGCTCGGGCGCGGCACCGGCGGCCGTGATCACGGGGTGGGCGGGCAGCGGCTCGAACATCCGGGTGCTGGCGGCCATCGACTGGTCGAAGAGCGCGGCGAGCTCGGGCTCGCGGGCGAAGTGGTCGAAGTGGTTCTCGCCGAAGAGGTGGTCGAAGGCGGGCTCGCCGGTCCGCACGGTGTGTCCGAGCGCGCCGAACGAGCAGTAGAAGGCGCCGCCGTACATCAGCGCCAGCGCCCGCATCGAGGCGGGGGTGTCGGCGCGCAGCAGGGCGCCGTGCTCGGTCAGCCGGAAGCCGGCGGGCTCCTCCTCGACCAGGCCGAGCATCGCCAGGTAGCGCAGCAGGGTGGCCAGGCTCTCCGGGTCGGCGCCGACGGCGGCGGCCAGCGCGGTGGGGCCGGCGGCGGTGGCGGTGTCCATCGCGTCGGGCACCCGCAGCTGGGCGAAGACGGCCAGGGCCTGGGTGGTCCAGGCGCCGGTGAGCAGCCGCAGCAACGTTTCCCCGGGCTGCCCGGCCCGGTGCTCGGCCAGGTGGGCGGCGAGCACCTCACGGTGGTCGCCGGCGGCGTGCAGTTCGATCCGGCCGTATCCGGCCTTGGAGTCGGCGGGGGCGGTGAAGTAGAAGACGGTGCCGTCCTCGTGCGGGTTGTAGCCGCCGCCGTCGGCCCGGGCGCCGTGCTTGGCGAGCAGGTCGCGCAGTCCGCGCAGGGTGAGCGGGTCGGGGTCCTCGACCTCGAAGGCGAGGTGCGCCTCGTGCTGCCCGGCCCGCTCCCGCTCGGCCAGGGCGGTCAGCTCGGAGCCGGGCGGGACGGGCAGCACGAAGACCTCGACCTCGCGGCGGGCCCCGTCCGGGCCGGTGACGGGCGGGCGCAGGATCTGCACGTCGAGCCCGGCCGGGTCGCGGTGGTGGCGCAGCGCGAGCCGGTCGCGCACCACCACGCTGGGGCGGGCGGGCACCGCGGCGTCCAGTCCGCACTCGGCGAGCCGGGCGCGCAGCGCGGGCCGGTCGGGCGGCAGCACCAGCAGCGCGGCGTGCGCGAACCGGCAGGTGCGCAGCAGGGCCGCGAGTTCGGGGCCGGTCAGGCCGGGGAGCAGCAGCGGGAGCAGGGTCACGGTGTCGTGGGCCCGGACGAAGTCGACGGTGTCCCGCAGCCGGGCCGCGTCGGTCATGAGCGCGGGCGTGGGCGTGGGCGAGGTGGTCATCGGGTCCTCTTCTCGTGGCACGTCTTCTCGTGGCACGTCGGATGGCGCCGCGGCGGGGACGGGCGCGGCGGGTGGCGGTGCGTCAGATGCCGACGTAGTGGTCGGCGAACCAGTCCTGGGTGGTGCGCGAGGTGCGCAGCGACTCCAGCCGGGAGTTCCGCAGGGCGTCCTGGAACAACGTTTCGCCCCCGTTCTCCGGGGCCGCGTGCAGCAGCCGGATCATCCACTGGGAGAACTCCTGGGCCCGCCAGATGTGCGTCAGGCAGCGGGCGGAGTAGCTGTCCAGCGCGTCGGTGTCACCGCCGCGCAGCGCGCTGGTCAGCGCCTGGGCGAGGAGTTCGGCCTCCAGCACGGCGAGGTTGGCCCCCTTGGCGGCGGCGGGGCTGATCAGGCTGGCGGCGTCGCCGGCCAGCAGCAGCGAGCCGTGGCGCAGCGGCTCCAGCACGTCGGAGCCGAGCTCGATGACGGTGCGCTGGACGATCCGGCCGCGCTGCAGCGGCCCGTACGCCTCGGTGCGCATCCGCTGGGCCAGTTCGGCCCAGATCCGCTCCTCGCTCCAGGCCCCGGCGGGGGCGCCGGCCGGCCACTGCAGGTAGTAGCGGGTCACCTCGGGGGTGCGGGCCATGTGGCCGGCGAAGCCGCGCGGGTGCACGGCGTAGCCGACGGCGTCCAGGCTGGGCGGGGCTTCGGCGAGCAGGCCGAGCCAGGTGACGCCGTGGTCGCGCCGGTGGTGGCGGACGGCGCCGGGCGGCAGCGAGCGGCGGGCGGCGCCGTGCCGGCCGTCGCAGCCGGCCACGTAGCTGGCCCGCCAGGTGGCGGGGCTGCCGTCGGGCTGGCGGACGGTGACGGTGGGCCGGTCGCCGTCGGCCCCGTGCACGGCCAGCGCCTCGGTGGCGAACTCGATCCGGCCGCCGGTCTGCTGGTAGTACGCCAGCAGGTCGGCGACCAGTTGCTGCTGGGGGTAGACGGTGTGCCGCTCGCCGCGGCCGAGGCCGCCGTAGTCGAGCCGGAACCGGCCGCCCCCGGTGCGGAACTCGCAGCTGCCATGGGGCCGGCCGCGCCGCCGCAGGCCGTCGTCGAGTCCGTGCCGCGCCAGGATCCGCACGGTGTTCGCGGCGAGGTACCCGGCCCGCGCCCGGCCCGCCAGCTGGGTCCGGGCGGACCGCTCGAGGATGACGCAGTCCACCCCGGCGCCGCGTAACAGGTTGCCGAGCACCAGCCCGGCCGGGCCCGCGCCGAGGATCACCACCTCGGCGTACTCGCTCGCCACTCGCGTCTTCTGACTTTCTGTCATGTGGTGCGAGCTTAGCCACCAGAAGTCGATGGCTTGCTTCCGAACCGCCCGTATGGCCTACACCGGACGGACGAGGTGGCTGGAATCGGCTAGAACGCTTGCCCGAGTGCGTGGCCGAGCCAGGCGGCGCCCAGGCCGGCGAAGACGCTGCCGCCGATGTTGGCGAGCGCGAGCAGGCCCGCCCCGTCCTCGGTCAGCCGCAGCGTCTCGTAGGAGAAGGTCGAGTAGGTGGTGAGCGCCCCGCACAGGCCGGTGCCGAGCAGCAGCTGCACGTGCGGGGTGGCCGAGGCGCCGCTCAGCGTGCCGAGGACCAGGCAGCCGAAGACGTTGACGCTGAACGTGCCCCAGGGGAACCCGCTGGCGTGCCGGGACTGCACCGTGCGGTCCGTCAGGTAGCGCAGCGGGGCGCCGACCACGGCGCCGGCGATCACGAGCAGCCAGTTCACGCACGCCTCCGGCCGAAGAGCAGCCGGCGGGTCAGCCGGGCCGAGGTCCAGACCGCGAGCATCGCGCCGACCAGGGTGGCGGCGAGGTAGAGCAGGCCCGTGCCGGTGCGGCCGGCGTCCACCAGCCGCTGGATGTCCACGCAGTAGGTGGAGAAGGTGGTGAAGCCGCCCAGCACGCCGGTGCCGAAGAACGGCCGCAGCAGGGGGTGCGCGGGCACCCCCTCGGTGATCGCGACCAGGAAGGCGCCGATCACCGCGCACCCCACGACGTTGATCACCAGCGTGGTCCACGGGAAGGCGGTGTGCCCGGTCGGCCAGAGCAGCCCCAGTCCGTACCGGGCGCAGGCGCCGATCGCGCCGCCGACCGCGACCGCGCCGACGGCCGGGCCCTGCCCGCGCCACGGGTGCGGCGCCACGGGTGTGGCGGGCGGGCTCTGGGTCTCGGTCCCCGACATCTCGGCCTTCTCCTCCTCGCCGGGTCTCCCCGGCCTGCGGAGCCCCGAGCCTACCGGGCTGGGGCTGCCCCGAAGCCGGGCGCCCCCAGCGGGAATGGACCGGGGCCCTCCGCCGTTGTGGAGATCGCAAGCCTGGAAATGGAAACGATAACCATTCCATCCAGGGCCGCTTCCGAGACCCACGGGAGGACACCATGGCCCGCAGTGACCTGCGCCCCGTCACCACGCTCCGGTCCACGGCCGGCACCGGGTTCACCTATGTGACCCGCAAGAGCCGCCGCAACGACCCCGACCGCCTGGTGCTGCGCAAGTTCGACCCGGTCGCCGGCCGGCACGTCGAGTTCCGCGAGGAGCGCTGACCCCGCCCGCACCACACCCCCGCCACCCCTCGAAGCCCCTGGAGGAGCCCCGCATGAAGACCGCGATCCACCCCGCCTACCGCCCCGTCCTCTTCCGCGACCGGGTCGGCGGCCTGACCTTCCTCACCCTCCCCCAGCCTTCGGCCGGGGGTGCCCCCATCACCGCGACCGGCGACCGCACCGCCGAGTGGACCGACGGCCGCAGCTACCCGGTGGTCGATGTCGAGACCTCCTCGGCGAGCCACCCCTTCTACACCGGCAACGCCCGGGTGCTCGACACGGCCGGCCGGGTCGAGCTGTTCAACCGCCGCTACGGCCGCCGCGCCTGAGCCGCCCGCACGCCGGGGCGGCCCCACCCCGTCGGGTGGGGCCGCCCCGGCCGCTGCGAGCGGGGCGGGCGATGGGGTTTTGGTCAACCAAGGGTGCGTTTCCGGTCGGCGGCAACGGACTTCGGAGGTGTCGGCAAAGGGCGGGGTTGCCCGGACTGATGATCGATGATTTCCTCAACTCCCGTGACTTCAATGGCATCAGGGATCTCGTCCGCAACTGACGCTTCATCAGTTCGTAGACTATGGGAGCGCTCCTACGGGGCGGGGCCGACCGGCGGGTGGACCGGTCGGCCCCGTGGGAGGAGGACTGATCAGAAGTGTTAGTCGGGGCGAACGTTGAAGACGTCCGAGAAAGTGATGGGTCGTCAGACCCGTCCGCCGACCCGGCTGTGGTGGTTCCCGTGGTGGTGGACCAGGGGGACCGGTGCTTCTTCGACCACCCGCTCGACCACGTGCCGGGAATGGTGCTGGTGGCCGGCATGCTGGACCTGGTCCGGGCGCGGGAACCGGGGCGGGCGGACGCGGCGGACGGCCGGATCCGGATATCGCTGACCTTCGACCGGATGTGCGAGCTGAGCTCGCCGGTGTGGCTGCACTGTGAACCGGTCGCGGCCGGCGAGGGGCCCGCGTGGCAGCTGACCGCCGTCCAGGACGGCGTGACCGTCTGCCGGGCGACCGTGGGCCTCGGCGCTCCCGCCGGACCCGCGGGGTCGGCCGGATCCGTCCGGGCCGTGGCCTCCGGCGCCGCGCGGGGGGCCGAGGCGGCGGCGGACTCGACCCTGGTGCACCGGCAGCGGCCGGAGAACGTCCTGGTGAGCGGCCCGGTGCGGACCGACCGGGCAGCCGTGCTCGTGCCGCCGCCGGAACACCGGCTGGCGGGCGCGGGGGTGCACACCCCGGGCGCGCTGATCGAGTCGGCCCGTCAGCTGGCGACGATGCTGGGCCACACGGCCCACGGCCGCGACGAGGACGCGCAGATGCTCTGGGTCACGCTGGACGCGGACCTGCCGACCGGTCTGCCGGTGGCGGTGCCCCTGGAGCTGAGCTGGGAGTTCGCACCGGCGCGCGGCGCGCGTGCGGCGTACGGGTTCGCGGTGCTGGACGCGGAGAGCGGCGAGCGGCACGGACGGTGCGAGATCGGCGTCCACAGCCTCAGCCGCGCCGACTACCTGAAGCGGAGGGCGGCCAGGTGAGCACGGTGGAACCGGCGGCGGGCACCGGCTCGTCCTGGGCGGCGCGGGCACCACGGCTGCTGTTCGTCGTCGCGGTGCTCGCGACCGGCACCGGGCTGGTGATGCACCTGCGGCACGCCGAAGAGCCGGTGGACCTGGTCGCCGCCGTCCTGGCCGCCTGCTACCTGGGGTGGCTGGCGGTCGAGATCCCGGTGACCTTCCGGACCTCCGGCGCCGCGCCCCGCGAGTCGGCGACGCTGCTGCTCTACGCGGCGGCCCGGATCGCCACCGTGTCCGCGGCCGTGCTCGGCCCGCTGCCCTGGGACCGCTGGTCGCCGCTGCTGCTGGTCCCGGCGGCGCTGTTCGCCGGCGGGGTCGTGCTGCGCCAGGTCGCGATCCACACGCTGGGACGGTTCTACTCCCACCACGTCACGCGGCAGGCCGACCACCAGGTCATCACCTGGGGCGTCTACCGCTTCATCCGCCACCCCGCCTACGCGGGCATGCTGCTGGCGCACATCGGCTTCATCGCCTTCTTCCTCAACCCGCTGAGCCTGGCGCTGCTGATCGCGCTGGCCGCCGCGATCACCTTCCGGATCCGTACCGAGGAGCGCATGCTGGTGAACATCCCCGGCTACCCCGCCTACGCGGCCGGCCACGCCCGCCTCGTGCCGGGGCTGTGGTGAGCACCCCCGCCCGCCCGGCGCGGGTCACGGTGCCGCTGACCCCGGACGAACTGCTGACGACCACCCGCTCGGTGCGCCTGCGGCTGGACCTGACGCGTCCGGTGGACGTCGCGCTGGTGCGCGCGTGCCTGGAGATCGCGCTGCAGGCGCCCAACGGCGGCAACACGCAACGCTGGCACTGGCTGGTGGTGACCGACGAGGGGCGGCGCAAGCAGATCGCCGAGGTCTACCGGCGGGTCTTCGAGGTCCACTACCCGCCGTCCATCTCCGCGGCCGAGGCGGCCGGCGGCCGGGTGTCCGACCGGATGCTGGCCGGCAGCCGATACCTGGCGGAACACCTGCACGAGGTGCCGGTCCTGGTGATCCCGTGCCTGGAACTCGGCGGCCGGCCGCTGCCGACGGGCAATCAGGCGGGCGCGTGGGGGTCGCTGCTGCCGGCCGCCTGGAGCTACATGCTCGCCGCCCGCGCCCGCGGGCTCGGCACGGCGTGGACGGCCGTCCACCTGGACGCGGAGCAGGAGGTCGCCGACATCCTCGGACTGCCGCGCGACGTGCGCCAGGGGGCGCTGATCCCCACCGCGCACGTGCTGGGAGACGGCTTCGGACCGGCCCCGCGCCGGTCGGTGGACAGCGTGCTGCACCTGGACGGCTGGGGCGGCGGAGCACGGGGCGGCGGGTCGGATGACTGAGCTCGTGGTGACCGCGGCGACCGGCGGGGACGTGCTGGCGGACGCCGCGCGGGTCGGGCACAAGTTCGCCCGTCAGGAGGTGCTGCGCCGGGCCGGGTTCCGGGTGCCGGAGTTCTTCTGCCTGTCCGCCGCCGCCTTCGACGAGGCCTTGGAGGCGCTGCGCCCCGCGCTGCCGCCGCTGCCGGTGGACGGCGCCGGACGGGAGGCGGTGGAGGCCTGGTGCGCGGCGGCCCGGGCGGCGCTGACCGCCTCGAGCCTGCCCGCGGCGCTGGCGGAGCGGATCGGCAAGGAGTTCGCCGGGCTGGACGGGCCGGGCGGCCTGGTCGCGGTGCGCGCCTGCGTCGTCCCCGTGGCCGCGCCGGACACCCCTGCCGGGGACGGGCCGGCGGACGGGGCGGTCGGGGAGGACAGCGCCGTCGACCCGTTCGCGGGCATGAGCGACAGCTTCCTGTACGTCGACGAGGGCGGCCTGGCCGAGGCGGTGGTCCGCTGCTGGGCCTCGGCGTTCAATCCGCAGGCGGTGCGCTACCGCATCCTGCGCGGACTGGACCCGCTCCGCGCCCGGGTCGCGGTCGGCGTGCAGCGGATGGTGCTCGGCACCCGCTCGTTCGTGGCGTTCACCCGCGACCCCCGGGGCGGGTCGCCGCACCAGGTGGTCGCGGCCGCGTACGGCATAGGCGAGGGCGTCGTCCAGGAGCGGGCGGACATCGACCATTTCTTCCACGACCCGGCCACCGGCGAGGTGAGCGCGCGGACCGTGCACAAGCGGTGGTCGATGGGCCTGCCCGAAGGCGTGGCCGCCGGGCCGCCGGTCCTGTTGCCGGTGGCCGGGGAACTGGCCGACCTGCCGGTCCTCGACGACGGGCAGGTGCGCGCGATCGGGGAGTTGGCCGCCCGGGTGGAGGAGGTCTTCGGCGTCCCGCAGGACATCGAGGGCGCCCTCACCGCGGACGGGGCCGTCCACCTCCTGCAGGCCCGCCCGATGGTCCTCGCCCCGCCCGCGCCCACCGCCGGAGCCACCGGCGGTGTCACGGGCGGTGTGACAGGCGCGGACCCGGCGGGAGACGGTCCCGCCCGCGTCTACTGGGGCAACCACAACATCACCGAGAGCTTCCCCGGCGTCTCGGGCGCGCTCACCTTCTCCCAGTCCCGGGAGTTCTACCGCCGCTCCTTCACCGACCTCTACCGGCGGATGGGTGTGCCCGAGTCCTGGATCCGGGACAACGCCCACCGGCTCGGCCGGATGGTCGGCTACCTGGAGGGTCAGGTCTACTACCGGCTGGAGGACTGGCACGCCCTGCACGGACAGATGCCGATGTTCGAACTGGTGCGCCGCGGCTGGGAACAGGCCATGGGCATCACCGGCCCCGCCCGCGGTGAGCGCCGCTGGGCCGCTTCCGCGGTCGCCCGCTCCCTGCCCCGGCTGGCCTGGCGCAGCGTGCTGCACCCGTGGCAGGTGAGGAGCTTCCTGCGCTGGTGGGACCGGCAGCTGGCCGAGGCGGAGACCGTCGGCGACTCGCCGGAGGAGCTGATCGCCTTCCACCGGCGGCTGTGGGAGCGCTCGGGTGAACGCTGGGGCGTGACCCTGGTCAACGCGTTCATCGCCCTGGTCGTGCTCGGCTCGGGCAGCATCCTGCTGCGCCGCTGGACCGGCGAGGGCCCGCAGGTACTGGCCGGACTGACGGGCGGCGGGCGGGAGAACCGCTCCCTGCAAGCGGTCCGAGCGGCCGTGAGCCTGGCCGAACTCGTCGGCGCCGTTCCCGAGTTGCGCGCCGCTGTGCTCGAAGACCGGAGCGAACCGGAGCAGTTGTGGCAGCAGATGGTCTCCGGCCGGCACGGCGCGGCCGTCGCCGAGGCAGCCCTCGGTTACGTCGCCCGCTACGGCGACCGCGCGCTGCACGACCTCAAGTTGGAGGAGGTCACGCCCCGCCAGCGCCCGTGGACCGTGCTCGCGCTGATCCGCCCGCTGGTGCGCCAGGGAGCGACCGTGGCGGCCAGCCGCGCCGAGGAGCAGGCCGCCGCCCGGCGCGCCCGCGAGCGGCTGCGCGAGGTGTGCCCGAACCCGGCGAAGCGCGCCGTCCTGCTCGGCATCACCTCGCTGGGCCGGGACCTCGCCCGGATCCGCGAGGACACCCGGTTCTGCCGCACCCAGCTGTTCGGCCTGTCCCGGGACGTGATGTGGAAGCTGGGCGCGGAACTCGCCCGCGCCGGTGTGCTGGACGACGGGCTCGACGTGGCCGACCTGACCATCGAGGAGGTCATCGGGGCCTTCGACGGGACCGGGACGGTCACCGATCTGCGAGCGCTCGCCGCGCTGCGCCGCACCGAGCGCGAGCGGTGGGCGAAGAACCCGCAGCGTCCCGCCCTGCTGGGCACCCCTGCCGGTCTGCCGCTCGCCCGGTCCCTGCCCCGGGCGGTCGCGGTCGGCGCGGTCGGCGCGGTCGGCGCGGTCGGCGCCGTGAACGACGGCCTCCTGCGCGGCATCGGCTCCAGCGCCGGGGTGGTCCGCGGCCGGGCGAAGGTGGTGCTCGACCCGTCCACCGACCCCGACCTGGCCGTCGGGCGGATCCTCGTCGCCCGGGAGACCGACCCTGGCTGGCTGTACCTCATGATGTCCGCCACGGGCATGGTCGTCGAACGCGGCACCCTGCTGTCCCACACCGCGATCACCGGCCGCCTGCTCGGCGTTCCGACCGTGGTCGCCGTCCCGGGGGCCACCACCGCGATCCCCGACGGCGCGTGGATCGAGATCGACGGCACCGCCGGCACCGTGCGCCTGCTCCCGCCGTCCGAGCAGCCCGCGGAGCCCGCAGCCGCCGTCCACACCGAGAAGGGCGAGACGCCATGACCGACCCGGCCCGCTTCCCTTTCCCGCCCGCCGGTGACGTCCGGCCGCCGGACACCTACCAGGACGTGCTGAGCACCGGCACCCCGCACCCGGTGCGACTGTCCAGCGGGCAGCCCGCCCTGCTGGTCACCCGGCACGAGGACGTCACCGCCGTCCTGGGCGACGACCGGTTCAGCCGCACCGGCTACACCGAACTCGCCCGCCCGCTGTTCGCCCGCAAGACCGAGTCCGTCCTGCTGGCCACTGCCGACGCGCCCGACCACACCCGCCGCCGGCGCGCGATCCTCCCCGCGTTCACCGCGCGCCAGGTCCGCCTGCTGCGCCCGCGCCTGGAGGCCATCGCCGAGCACCTGCTCGACGAGCTGACCGCCGGCGCCGCCGCCGGCGAGGCCGACCTGGTCGGCGGTTTCACCGTGCCCTTCCCGATGCGGGTCATCTGCGAGGTGCTCGGCGTGCCGCTCGAGGGCAGCGCCCTGCTGCGAGCCGAGGTCGACATCCTCATGTCCACCTCCGGCCACACCCCGGAGGAGGTCGCCGCCAGCCAGGCCCGGATGGACGACTACTTCGCCGCCCTGGTCGCCGACAAGCGGCGCGCCGCCGAGGCCGGAGACCCGGCCGAGGACCTGCTCACCAGACTGGCGACCCGGCCCGACGACGACCCCGGCCAGCGCCTCTCCGACCGGGAGGTGGTGGCCCTCGGCTCGGGCATGCTGATGGCCGGCTACGAGACCACCGGCAACTCCTTCGGCATGTGCGTGCTGCTGCTCCTGCGGCACCCCGCCCTGGCCAGGACCCTGCGCGAGCATCCCGCGCGCACCCCGCTGGCGGTCGAGGAGATGCTGCGCTTCACCTCCCTCAACAACACCGGTGGCGCCCCCCACCTGGTGACGGAGGACACCGTGCTGGGCGGCTGCCCGGTGCCGGCCGGCCGGATCGTGGTGCCGCTCACCGACGCCGCCAACCGCGACCCGGCCGTCTTCGCCGACCCGGACGCCTTCGACCCCGACCGCCCGGACGTCGCCTCCCATCTCGCCTTCGGATACGGGCGCCACCTCTGCCTGGGCGCCGAACTCGCCCGCGCCGAGCTGCAGATCGGCCTCAATGCCCTGCTGCGCCGCTTCGATGCCCTCGAACTCGCCGTCCCTGAAGATGAGTTGGAATGGCGCCGGACGATGTTCATCAACGGTGTCTGGCGACTCCCGGTGCGCTGGAGCGCCGCCGGCCCGGCCGGCCCCGCCGCGAAGCCGCCGGTATGACCCACCATCCCGCCCTCCCGTCCACCCCCGCCCCCACCGACCCCGGTCCGTTCGCCACCCGCCTCGGCGCGTTCGTGCGCGGCAGCTTCCCGCTGCCGCTCTCGCTGGTGTTCGCCGCCGTCTGGGCGGTCGGCGCCACCGGCCTGTTCGCCGCGGCCGACGGGCGCATCGCACACTGGCGGCCCGGGTGGGGCACCGTGCCGGCCGCGGTGACCGTCCTGGTCGACCTGCTGCTCCTGCGGGCCGCCGACGACCTGCGCGACCTGCCCTACGACCGGCGCCACAACCCGGCCCGCCCGCTGGCCCGCGGCGCCGTGCTGCCACGCGACCTCTACGTCCTCGCCGCCGCCGGCGCCGCGCTGCTGCTGCTCCTCAACGCGGGCGACCGGGCCGCCCTCCTCCTGCTCGCCGCGCAACTCGCCTACACCACCCTGCTGGTGGGCGCCGAGCTGCGCTTCGGGTGGCCCCGCGGCGACGCGGTGGCCACCGGCGTCCTGTTGAGCTCCCCGGTGCAGATCCTGCTCAACCTCTACCTGTACGCGGTCTTCCTGCACGACACCGGTCTGGACACCGGTTCCCTCTGGCGGGCGGCCCGGCACGTGGTCCCGCTGCTCCTGGTGATCATGTTCGCGGCCACCCACCACGAGCTCGCCCGCAAGATCGTGCGCGAGCCGGGCCCGCACGAGCGCAGCTACGTACGGGTCTTCGGCCTGCGCGCGACCGTCGTGCTCGCGCTGGTCTTCGCCGCCGCCTCCGCCGGGGTGTCGCTGGCGGTGCTGCGTCCCTGGGCAGGCGGGGCAGCGGGGTGGTGGGGCTGGCTGGCACTGCCGCCGGCCGTCCTCGCGGCCCTCGCCGCCCGGAGCTTCACCCGTGCCGGGGCGGCGCGCTGGCCCGTCGCGGCGGTGGCCGGCTATCTGCCGGCCGTCTTCGTCTGCCATCTGCTGATCGGACTGGGGAGCACCTCATGAAGACGGAGCACCTGTACATCGCCGGCCTGGCCGCCCACGTGCCCCGGCTGTGGCCGATCGCCGAGGCGGTCGCCGCCGGGCGGCCCGGCGCGGAGCAGGCCCGGGACGACGGCTGGACCAGCGTGTCGGTGGCCGACGACACCCCGGCGCCGGAACTGGCCGCCGAGGCCGCGCGGCTCGCCCTCAAGCGCTCCGGCCTGACGGCCGGGGAGGTCTGCCTGGTGATGCACACGGGCATCTACCACCAGGGCCCGGACGGCTGGTTCTCCGCGAACTACGTGCAGGACCAGGTCCTCGGCACGACGGCGCCCGCGATCGGCCTGAACCAGGGCTGCACGGCGATGCTGGACGGCGCCCGCCTGGCGCACGGCTACCTGGCCCACGCGCCGCAGGGGTCCGCCGTCCTCGTCTCGGCGGCGGACAACTTCGGCGTCACGGCGGCGGACGGCGCCGGCGTCCCGGCGGCGGGCGGCTCCGGCGCGCCGACGACCGACCGGTTCACCTACGCGCACGGCTGGAGCACCGGGCGCGGATCGATCCTCGGCGACGCCGGCTGCGCCGTCCTGCTGTCCGCCACCGCCGGTCCGCTGCGGATCCGCTCGCTCGCCCATTCCTCGCTCTCCTCCTGGGAACGGCTGTACCGGGGGACGGAGCGGATGTTCCCGCCGGGCCCCGCGGTCGGCACCTCGATCCCGCTGGGCCTGCGGATGAGCGCCTACGCGGACCAGGTGACCGACCGGGACCTGCGCACGGCGATGGCCCGCGAACTCATGGAGGCCCGCACCGCCGTCGCCGGGCAGGCGATCGACGAGGCGGGCCTCACCCCCGCCGACATCACCCGGGTCACCCACGTCTTCAGCGGCGACCCGCGGTACATCCAGGGCCTGCTGCGCCCGCTGGGCATCGCCCCCGAACGCGGCATGCTCGACCTCGGCCGCGCCCTCGGCCACCTGGGCTCCTGCGACCAGTTCCTCTCCCTGGCCCACCTGGTGGAGACCGGCGCCGTCGGGCCGGGCGACCACGTCCTGCTGATGAGCAACGGCGGCAGCCACTCCGTCGCCGCCGCGGTCGTCGAGATCCTGGAGCGTCCCGGCTGGTGACGCTCCCCGCTCCGCCCCGCGTCCGTCGCGGGTCGGAGCGGGTCGGAGCGGGTCGGAGCGGGTCTGGCCGGGCCGCCCCGGCCCGGGCTCACCAGCGCTCGTGCACCTGCGCCCGGATCCGCCGGTCGTACAGCTCCCGCACGGCCGCCAGGGTCGCCTCCGGCAGCGGCGGCAGCCCGGCGGCGGCCGCGTTGGCCCGCGCCTGCTCGGGGTTGCGCGCGCCGGGGATCACCGAGGTCACCCCGGGCTGCTGCACCACCCAGCGCAGCGCCGCCTGCGCCGGGGTGGCGCCCGCCGGGGCGAGCGCGCTGAACTCGGCGGCCGCCTCGACCCCGGTCCGGTAGTCCACGCCGGAGAAGGTCTCGCCCTGGTCGAAGGCCTCGCCGTTCCGGTTGTAGCTGCGGTGGTCGTCGGCGCCGAACACGGTCTCCCGGGTGTAGCGCCCGGCCAGCAGCCCGGAGGCCAGCGGCACCCGGGCCAGGATGCCCACCCCGGCCGCGGCGGCTGCCGGGAGGACGCGCTCCAGCGGCTTCAGCCGGAAGGCGTTGAGGATGATCTGCACGCTGGCCACCCCCGGCCGGGCGATCGCCGTCAGCGCCTCGGCACAGGTCTCCACGCTGACCCCGTAGGCGGCGATCCGCTCCTCGGCGACCAGGGTGTCCAGCGCGTCGAACACCTCGTCCGAGGAGAAGACCGGCGTCGGCGGACAGTGCAGCTGCACCAGGTCGAGCCGGTCCACGCCCAGGTTGGCGCGCGAGCGGTCGGCCCAGGCGCGGAAGTTGGCGAGGTTGTAGTGCTCGGGGCGCTGCTCGGCCCGGCGGCCGAACTTGGTCGCCACGAACACCTCGGCGTCGGGCCGGGCCTTGCGGAAGCGCCCGATCAGTTGCTCGCTGCGCCCGTCGCCGTAGACGTCGGCGGTGTCGAAGAGCGTGACGCCGGCCTCGACCGAGGCCTCCAGCACCGCCAGTGCCTCCTCCTCCCCGACCTCGCCCCAGTCGGCACCGAGCTGCCAGGTGCCGAGGCCGACGACGGAGACCTGACGGTGGGTTCGTCCCAGTTCGCGCTGTTCCATGTTCCGACCCTCTCACACCTGCCGCACCGTCAGCGAGGGGCTCCGCCGGCCCGCCCGCTCAGCCCAGCCGCAGCACCAGCAGCACGCCCTCGCCGCCGCCGAAGGTGATGCCCTGGAAGGACCGGCCGCGCCCGTGCTCGGTGAAGCCCAGCGCACGGTGCAGGTCCAGCGAGGCCGGGTTGCGCGCCGAGACGAAGCACCACACCTCGGGCACCGCCAGCTCCCGCATCCGCGCCAACCGCCAGTCGGTGAGCGCGCCGCCGATGCCGCGCCGCCGCCAGTCGGGCGCGACGGTCACGCCGCTGAGGTACCAGCCCGCCGGCGCGCCGTCCCCGGGGTGCTCGGTCAGCAGCGTGACGCCCGCGTAGCCGACCAGCTCGCCGCCGCTGCGGGCCACCACCACCAGCTCGTCCGGTCCGGCGGGCACCCGGCGGGCCAGCCGCTCGGCCCAGTACCCGGCCGTGCCGCCGCGCTCGGCCACCTTCAGCGCGGCCAGCTCCGGCAGGTCGCCCGCCACCGCCTCCGCCAGCGTGATCGCGACCGGCGCCGGACGGTCCGCCGGCGCCGGCTGGTACTCCGCGAACGGCCCGACCGCGTCCACCATGCCCACTCCCCCGGTTCGTTGGTCCACGCCCAGCCTAACCAGTGATTCCCGGAAGGGAATTGTTCGCGCGCAGCCGGTTCCGCAGGATGGCGGCCATGGAGATCACCGAGTCCACCGCCGCCCCCTTCGCCCAGCAGCTCGCCGACCGCTACGCCGCCGTCTGGAACGAGCCCGACCCCGAGCGCCGCCGCACCGAGGTCGCCCGGCTCTGGTGCCCCGACGCGGTCCACCTGCTGCACCCGCCGCAGGAGGTCCGGGAGCCGGCGGCCGCGATCGGCTTCACCGACCAGGCGCTGCGGGCACACGGGCACGCAGCCCTGGAGGTCCGGGTCGCCCGGACCTACGAGCACCTGGTCGCCCCCGGCACGATGCTCTTCCGCGCCCGGCCCGGGGCGCTGCGAGTGGGTGACGCGGTGACCTTCCAGTGGGAGGCGCTGCAGCCCGGGACCGGCCAGGTGATCGGCGGCGGGGTGGAGTTCGTGCTGATCGCCCCGGACGGGCGCATCGCCCGCGATTATCAGTTCATCCCCGCCTGACCCGGAGTCACTTCACTCCTGAGAGTGAATCAGCTCCACCTGTTGCGCCGTTCAGCCGAACCTCGAAGTAGTGCGAGGACGAACCAGTTGTCCTCGTCGCACAGGAGGGAACTGACATGATGCGTCGCCACACCACGATCGGGGCGGGCCTGCTGGCCATCGCGCTGGCCGGCGGGGTCGGGCTGGCCGTCCAGGCGAACGCCTCGGCGGGGCAGCCCGCCCAGGCGTCGGAGGCGGCCCGCGGCATCCCCGGCTACCAGCTGGTGAGCCTCGGCAACGCCAACGTCCCCGACTTCCAGCGCCGGACGGTCCACTGCCCGGCCGGCAAGAAGGCCATCGGCGGCGGCGGCGAGGCCCGCGGCAACGAGGCCATCCTGGTCGGCAGCTTCCCGACCGACGACGGCGACGGCTGGGTCGCGCTCGGCCGCCAGCCCGGCTACAGCACGGTCGGCATCAGCGTCTTCGCGATCTGCGCGGACGCCTGACCCGCCCCCACCCCCTGAGCGCCGAGCCCTGACCCGCGCCCCGCCTGGCCCCGCAGGCGGGGCGCGGCGCGTCCGGCAGTTTTATACCTAGCTGTACTGACCACGGAGGTTGGTGACAGGGCTCACGGCCAGGTGATCTTGAAATGAGTGAGGGCCTTCTGGCCAGGTGTGGATTGCGACATCTGCA
>NZ_JBIAGU010000039.1:0-88264 GCF_042869935.1 Kitasatospora sp. NPDC006697 | reverse complement strand
GATGTCAACATATCTGGCGTTGACTTTTGGCACGCTGTTGAGTTCTCAAGGAACGGACACTTCCTTCGAGCCGCTTTCCAGCGGACCCTCCGGGCATTCGTTTCAGTGTTACTGCGTTCTTTCGTGTTTCAAGCTTATCAGATCCGAACCTCAGCTCTTCACCAACTCGCTTTCGTCTTCCGTGACCTAACGGCCCGTCCGACGAGTTGAACTTTAGCCCAACTCCGCTCCGAAAAGCGAATCCGGCCCACCTCCCCGAATTACCGGCACAGCAGAACAAGCCCCCTGCGGAGACGCACGAGAACGGCGCCCATAAGAGGGTTGTCGTACTGGGAATGGTGTTTCGGAGAGTGGCCGCTCCGGGACCGTCCGCGCAGACGCGTGTCCGGTGCTCCCTGCCGAGCGACTAGAGAACAGTACGCCTTCCATCCGGGCGGCGCAAACGACGCGGTCCGGGCCGCGCTGCGGGAGCAGCGCGGCCCGGACCGGGTGCGAAGGGGGCGGACCGTCAGCTGTTGGTCGGGAAGCCCAGGTTGATGCCGCCGTGCGACGGGTCCAGCCACCGCTGGGTGACGGCCTTGCCGCGGGTGAAGAACTGCACGCCGTCCGCGCCGTAGGCGTGGCTGTCGCCGAAGAGCGAGGCCTTCCAGCCGCCGAAGGAGTAGTAGGCGACCGGCACCGGGATCGGCACGTTGATGCCGACCATGCCGACCTCCACCTCGTGCTGGAAGCGCCGGGCGGCACCACCGTCGTTGGTGAAGATCGCGGTGCCGTTGCCGTACGGGTTGGCGTTGATCAGCTCCAGGCCCTCCTCGTAGGAGGCGACCCGGACCACCGAGAGCACCGGGCCGAAGATCTCGTCGTTGTAGACGGACATGCCGGGCTTCACGTGGTCGAACAGGGTGGGGCCGAGCCAGAAGCCGTCCGCCGTCGAGTCGCCGCTGGCGTCCTCGCCGGCGATCGGGTGCTTGCGCCCGTCCACGGCCAGCTCGGCACCGTCGGCCACGCCGGACTCCACGTAGGAGGTGACCTTGTCGCGGTGCTGTCCGGTGACCAGCGGGCCCATCTCGGAGTCGCCGTTGCAGCCGGGGCCGACCTTAAGGGTGGCCATCCGCTCCTTGATCTTCGCGACCAGCTCGTCGCCGATCGGGTCCACGGCGACCAGCACCGAGACCGCCATGCAGCGCTCGCCCGCCGCGCCGAAGCCGGCGTTGATGGCAGCGTCGGCGCTCAGGTCGAGGTCGGCGTCCGGCAGCACCAGCATGTGGTTCTTGGCACCGCCGAGGGCCTGCACCCGCTTGCCGTACTTGGTGCCGGTCTCGTAGACGTAGCGGGCGATCGGGGTCGAGCCGACGAAGCTGACCGACTTGATGTCGGGGTGCTCCAGCAGGCGGTCCACCGCGACCTTGTCACCGTGCACGACGTTGAAGACGCCGTCCGGCAGCCCGGCCTCCTTCCACAGCTCGGCCAGGAAGTTGGCCGCCGACGGATCCTTCTCGGAGGGCTTGAGGACCACGCTGTTGCCGGCCGCGATGGCGATCGGGAAGAACCACATCGGGACCATCGCCGGGAAGTTGAACGGCGAGATGATCGCGACCGGGCCGAGCGGCTGGCGGATCGAGTAGACGTCGATGCCGGTGGAGGCCTGCTCGGTGAAGCCGCCCTTGAGCAGCTGGGGGATGCCGCAGGCGTACTCCACGACCTCCTGGCCGCGGGCCAGCTCGCCCAGCGCGTCGGAGTGCACCTTGCCGTGCTCGGAGACGATCAGCGCGGCCAGCTCGTCCTTGCGGGCGTTGAACAGCTCGCGGAAGTTGAAGAGCACGGTGGTGCGCTTGGCGATCGAGGCGTGGCGCCATTCGGCGAAGGCGGCGGACGCGGCCGCGACGGCCTGGTCCACCTCGGCCACCTCGGCGAAGTCCACCTGGCCGGAGACCCGGCCGGTGGCCGGGTCGTGGATGTCGCCCCGGCGGGGTGCGGCGCCGGCGGTCGGCACCGGGGCACCGCCGATCCAGTGGACGACGTGCTTCTCAGCGGGCTTGCTCACGGCGGTCTGCCTCCAGAATCAAGGGCTCTGCCTCCAGTCTGGTCAGCGCCCGGGGCCGGCTCAACGAGCACACTGACGGGCATCGCCCGATTGGCCTTACAGCTCGTAGGGCCGATCGGCGGCGGACCGCCTCAGCAGTGCTCAGCCGGCCCGGAGAGCCCGGCAGCCGCCTCGTGCAGCAGCAGTTCCAGCACCATCGGATCGGTGAGCGCGCCCGAGCCGTCCGGCGGCAGCAGCCAGCGCAGCCCGCGGCCGGTGCGCAGCGGGTGCGGCACCATCACCCAGGTGCCCTGGCCCGCGCCGCGCACGCCGGTGCCGATCCAGCGGGCCGCGGTGCCGGCCGGAACGAAGAAGGCGACGCTGTCGTCGCCGGGGTCGTACAGCGCCGGTCCGCCGCCGGGCAGTTGCTCGAAGAGCGCGGCGGCCGGGCGGCCGAGCCGGCCCGGGACCACCAGCAGGTCCCAGAGCCGGCCGGCCGGCAGCAGCGCGATGCCCAGCGAGGTGCGTTCCCACTCCCGCCGACAGGCCTCGGGGTCGGGGGCGGCGGCGGCCAGCCAGGCCACCGCCGCGGCGGGTCCGGTGCTCTCCATGGCCAGTTCCTCGCTCTCGCGCGGCGGGCCACCGATGGCCGCCGTCGGTTGGGGAGAGCGAGTCGGGCCCCGGCTCTTACAGCGGTCGGACCGCTTCTCTTGCGGAGATCAGCAACTGTTCCCCGCGGCCGGGCGGTCGGCGGCTGCGCGGCCGGTCGGCCGAGGACGCCGCCCCGGTCAGCCGAGGTCGCCGAAGACCGTGCGGTGCCAGTCCTTCCGGGCGACCGCCGTGGTGTCGAACATGACGTGCTTGACCTGGGTGTACTCGTCCAGCGAGTACTGCGACATGTCCTTGCCGTAGCCCGAGGCCTTGTACCCGCCGTGCGGCATCTCGCTGATGATCGGGATGTGGTCGTTGACCCAGACACAGCCGGCCGCCAGCTCGCGGGTGGCGCGCAGCGATCGGTGCACGTCGCGGGTCCAGGCGGAGGCGGCCAGGCCGTACGGGGTGTCGTTGGCCAGCCGCAGGCCCTCCTCGTCGGAGTCGAACGGCAGCACCACCAGCACCGGGCCGAAGATCTCGCCCTGCACCACCTCGCTGCGCTGGTCCGCGCCGGTGATCAGGGTGGGCGCGTAGTAGGCGCCGCGCGTCAGGTCGTAGCCGTCGTGGCCGCGCACCGGGCGCTCGCCGCCGGTCACCACGGTGGCGCCGTACCCGCGGGCGCGCTCGACGAAGCCGGCCACCCGCTCCCGGTGGGCGTACGAGACCAGCGGGCCGAGGTCGGTGGCCGGGTCGCGCGGGTCGCCGATCCGGACCTTGCCGAAGAGCTCGGCGACCCCGGCCACGAAGGCCTCGTAGAGCGGGCGCTGCACGTACGCGCGGGTGGCGGCGGTGCAGTCCTGGCCGCCGTTGATCAGCGAGCCGGCCACCGCGCCGTGCACCGCGGCCTCCAGGTCGGCGTCGTCGAAGACCACGAACGGGGCCTTGCCGCCGAGCTCCAGGTGGGTGCGCTTGACGCCGGCCGTGGCGAGTTCGGCGACCCGCTTGCCGACCCCGGTGGAGCCGGTGAAGGAGACCATCGCGACGTCGGGGTGCGAGACCAGGTGCTCGCCCGCGGTGCGGCCGTCGCCGGTGACCACGTTGACCACGCCGTCCGGCAGGCCGGCGGCGGTGCAGGCGCGGGCGAACATCAGCGAGGTGAGCGGGGTGAGCTCGGCAGGCTTGAGCACGATGGTGTTGCCCGCGGCGACGGCCGGCAGGATCTTCCAGGCGGCCATCTGCAGCGGGTAGTTCCACGGCGCGATGGAGCCGATCACGCCGATCGCCTCGCGGCGCACGTAGGAGGTGTGGTCGGCGGAGTACTCGCCGGCCGCCTTGCCCTCCAGGTTGCGGGCCGCACCGGCGAAGAAGGCCGTGTTGTCGACGGTGCCGGGCACGTCGAACTCGCGGGCCAGCCGGATCGGCTTGCCGGTCTGGGCGCTCTCCACCCGGGCGAACTCCTCGGCCTGCTCGGCCAGGATGGTGCTCAGCCGCAGCAGCGCCTCGGAGCGGGTGCCCGGGGTGGCCCGGGACCACTCGGGCAGCGCGGCGGCCGCGGCGGCGACGGCGGCGTCGACGTCACCGGTGGAGGCGAGCCGGACCCGCTCTACCGTGCCGCCGTCGGCCGGGTTGACCACGTCGAACGGTTGGTCGCCGCTGCCGGTCACGGCCTTGCCGCCGATGTACTGCGCGCCGTCCGCGAAACTGCTGAGCTCCATGCGTGGGTTCTCCTCCGTCGGTCCGTCTCACCCCGTGCGATGTGGCCGACCCTGCCGGGCGGCGCGGGGCCGGGCAAGCTCCACTCCGACAGCCGGGCGTCGGAGCGGCTTACAGAGTGGAAAGCCGTCCGATGGGCAACAGGTCGTCATCTGCCTGCATGATTCACCTGACACCCTGCATCCCCACCGCCAGGAGGCCCCGCGTGCTGCCCACCGTCGCAAACGTACTCGAACTGGACGTGATGCGGCGTGGCATGCCGCAGGTGGTGGCGGGCGCGGACCGGCTGGACCGCCCGGTGCGCTGGGTGCACGTCAGCGAGCTGCCGGACGTGGCGGGCATGCTGCAGGGCGGCGAGCTGGTGCTGACCACCGGCATCGCGCTGCCGGACGACCGGGAGGGGCTGGCCCGCTACGTCAAGGAGCTGGTGGAGGTCGGCGCGGTCGGGCTGGTGGTGGAGTTCGGCCGCCGCTACTTCGACACCCTGCCCCGCGCCCTGGTGCACGCGGCCGAGCAGCGTGGTCTGCCGCTGGTGGTGCTGCGCCGCGAACTGCGCTTCGTGGCGGTGACCGAGGCGGTGCACGCCCTGGTGGTCAACTCCCAGCTGGAGCAGCTGCGAGCCTCCGAGGCGGTGCACCAGGTCTTCAACGAGCTGGCGGTGGAGGGCGCCGAGCCCTCCGAGGTGCTGCGGCAGATCGCCCGGATGGCGGGGCTGCCGGTGGTGCTGGAGAACCTGAGCCACCAGGTGCTCGCGCACGACCCTGCGGGGCGCACCGAGGACGAGCTGCTGGACCAGTGGGAGCGCCGCTCCCGGGCGGTGCGGCCGGCCGGGCGGACCGGTTTCGACCCGCGCAGCGGCTGGCTGGTCACGGCGGTCGGGGCGCGCGGCGAGGACTGGGGGCGGCTGGTGCTGGTCGGCGACCCGGGCGCGGTGCCGGCCGAGGAGGCGCACCCGGCGACGATGCTGCTGGAGCGCGGGGCGGCCACCCTGGCGCTCAACCGACTGCTGGTGCGCGACCGGGAGAGCCTGGAGCGGCAGACCCACCGCACGCTGCTCTCCGGCATCCTCACCCACGCCCTGACCGTCTCCGAGGTGGCGCTGCGGGCGCAGGCGCTCGGGGTGCCGCTGGAGGGGCGGCGGCTGGTCGGGGTGGTGCTGCGGCGGCGTGGCGGGCAGCTGCCGGCGGCGCTGGAGGCGCAGGCCCGGCTGCGCGACTTCACCGAGCTGGCGGCCTCGGCGGCCCGGACCAGCCGGCTGTCGGCGCTGGTCGGGGCGCTGGACGACGAGGGCGTGGGGCTGCTGATCGCGCTGGGCTCGCAGCAGGACGAGCACGCCTCGCTGGAGGCGTTCGCGGCGGCGCTGCGCCGGCTGGTGGCGGACGGCGGCGGGCGGGAGGTCGCGCAGCCGGTGGTGGCGGTGGGCTCCTCGGTGGGCTCGGTGCGGGACGCCCGGCGGACCCTGATGGAGGCGACCCAGGTGGCGGACGCGGCGCTGCACGACGCGCCGGGCGCCCGGCCGGCCGCCTACTACCGGCTGCCGGACGTGCGGCTGCGCGGTCTGCTGCACCTGCTGCGCGACGACGCCCGGCTGCAGACCTACGTGGAGCGCGAGCTGGGCCCGCTGCTGGCGCACGACGCGGAGCAGGGTTCGCAGCTGGTGCAGCTGCTCCGGGTCTATCTGGAGCAGGGGCGCAACAAGTCGGCCGCGGCAGATGCGGCGCATCTGTCGCGGCCGAGCTTCTACGACCGGTTGCACAAGGTGGAGCGGATCCTGGCGGTGGACCTGGACCAGGTGGAGTCCTGCCTGTCGCTGCACGTCGCCCTGCTCGCGCTGGACGCGGTGCGGCGCTGACGGACCGCCGGTACCGCGGCCCGCCGGCGCCGCGGCCCGTCAGACGGTGTGCGCGTCCACCAGTGTGAGCGCCTCGTCCAGCACGGCCAGGCCGGTCCGGGCCTCTTCGGCGGTGACGGTGCACGGGGGCACCACGTGGAACCGGTTCATGTTGGTGAACGGCCAGAGCCCGCGCTTCTTGCAGGCGGCGGCCAGCTCGGCCATCGGCGCGTTGGCGGCGCCGGCCGCGTTGTAGGGCACCAGCGGCTCGCGGGTGGCGCGGTCGCGGACCAGGTCGAGCGCCCAGAAGACGCCCAGGCCGCGCACCTCGCCGATCGAGGGGTGGCGCTCGGCCAGCTCGCGCAGGCCGGGGCCGAGCACGGTCTCGCCGATCATCCGGGCGTTCTCCACGATGCCCTCCTCGGCCATCGCGGTGATGGTGGCGACGGCGGAGGCGCAGGCCAGCGGGTGGCCGGAGTAGGTGAGGCCGCCGGGGAACGGGCGCTCGGCGAAGGTGGCGGCGATCTCGGCGTTGATCGCCACGCCGCCCAGCGGGACGTAGCCGGAGTTGACGCCCTTGGCGAAGGTGAGCAGGTCGGGGGTGATGCCCCAGTGGTCGGCGGCGAACCACTCGCCGGTGCGGCCGAAGCCGGCCATCACCTCGTCGAGGATGAAGACGATGCCGTACCGGTCGCAGATCTCCCGGACCCCGGCCAGGTAGCCGGCCGGCGGGACCAGGATGCCGGCGGTGCCGACCACGGTCTCCAGGATGATCGCGGCGACGGTCTGCGGCCCCTCGAAGGCGATCACCTGCTCCAGGTGGGCCAGCGCGCGCTCGCACTCCTGCGCCTCGTTCTCGGCGTGGAAGGAGGAGCGGTACGGGTACGGGCCCCAGAAGTGCACGATGCCGGAGGTGCCGGTCTCGCTGGGCCAGCGGCGCGGGTCGCCGGTGAGGGCGATCGCGTTGGCGGTGGCGCCGTGGTACGAGCGGTAGGTGGAGAGCACCTTCTGCCGGCCGGTGTGCAGCCGGGCCATCCGGATCGCGTTCTCGTTGGCCTCGGCGCCGCCGTTGGTGAAGAAGATCTTGTCCAGGTCGCCGGGGGTGCGCTCGGCGATCAGCCGGGCGGCCTCGCTGCGCGCCTCGACGGCGAAGCCGGGCGCCATGGTGCAGAGCTTGCCGGCCTGTTCCTGGATCGCGGCGACCACCTTGGGGTGCTGGTGGCCGATGTTGGTGTTCACCAGTTGGGAGGAGAAGTCGAGGTAGCGGTTGCCCTCGTAGTCCCAGAAGTACGAGCCCTCGGCGCCGGCCACCGCGAGGGGGTCGATCAGGGCCTGGGCGGACCACGAGTGGAAGACGTGCGCGCGGTCGGCGGCCTTGACGGCCTGCCCGGCGGCGGGATCGGCAGTGGGGGTGCTCATGGCCGTCAGCGTAGGGAAAGCCCAGCTCAGCCGGGAGGCGCATCGTGTCAGGTGGTCGGCCGGGCAGACTGACACTGTGCAAATGCCCCAGGAGGCGAGCCTCCTGGGGCATTCTCACTGTCGGATCATCAGATCGCAGTCCTACCGCGCCGATGGTCCCGATCCGCTAGATCGCGGTCATGACGTGCTTGACCCGGGTGTAGTCCTCGAACCCGTACGAGGACAGGTCCTTGCCGTAGCCGGACTTCTTGAAGCCGCCGTGCGGCATCTCGGCGACCAGCGGGATGTGGGTGTTGATCCAGACGCAGCCGAAGTCCAGCCGGCGCGACATCCGCATCGCCCGGGCGTGGTCCTTGGTCCACACCGAGGAGGCCAGCGCGTACTCCACGCCGTTGGCGTAGGAGACGGCCTGGTCCTCGTCGGTGAACTTCTGCACGGTGATGACCGGGCCGAAGACCTCGTTCTGGATGATCTCGTCGTCCTGCAGCAGGCCCGAGACCACGGTCGGGGCGTAGAAGAAGCCGACCTCGCCGACCCGGTGGCCGCCGGCCTCGACCTTGGCGTGCGCGGGCAGCCGCTCGATGAAGCCGGCCACCTGCTTGAGCTGGTTGGCGTTGTTCAGCGGGCCGTAGAGCACGTCCTCGTCGTCCACCCCGCCGGTCTTGGTCTCGGCGGCGGCCTTGGCCAGCGCGCTGACGAAGGCGTCGTGGATCGACTCGTGCACCAGCACCCGGGTGGCGGCGGTGCAGTCCTGGCCGGCGTTGAAGAAGCCGGCCACCGAGATGCCCTCGACGGCCTCGGCGATGTCGGCGTCCTGGAAGACCACCACCGGGGCCTTGCCGCCGAGCTCCAGGTGCACCCGCTTGACGTCCTTGGCGGCCGACTCGGCGACCTGGATGCCGGCCCGCACCGAGCCGGTGATCGAGGCCATCGCGGGGGTGGCGTGCTCGACCATCAGCTTGCCGGTCTCCCGGTCGCCGCAGAGCACGTTGAAGACGCCGGCCGGCAGCTCCAGCTCGGCCAGCGCGGCGCCGATGATCTCGGCCAGCAGCAGGGTGGAGGCGGGGGTGGTGTCGGAGGGCTTGAGCACCACGGTGTTGCCGGCGGCGATCGCCGGGGCGAACTTCCAGACCGCCATCAGCATCGGGTAGTTCCACGGCGCGACCTGGGCGCAGACGCCGACCGGCTCGCGGCGGATGATCGAGGTCATCCCGTCCATGTACTCGCCCGCGGCCTTGCCCTCCAGCAGGCGGGCGGCACCGGCGAAGAACCGGATCTGGTCGACCATCGGCCCGATCTCCTCGGACTTGGTCAGGCCGCGCGGCTTGCCGGTGTTGCGGCACTCGGCGTCCACCAGCTCGTCGGCACGGGTCTCCACGCCGTCGGCGATCTTCAGCAGCAGCCGCTGCCGGGTGGACGGGGTGGCGTCCCGCCAGGTCTCGAAGGCGGCGGCAGCCGAGGCCATCGCCGCGTCCACATCGGCCGCACCGGAGAGCGGGGAGGTCGCGTACGCCTGACCGGTGGTCGGGTCGACGATCTCCAGGGTGCGGCCGTCGGCTGCGTCGACGAACTCGCCGTTGATGTAGTTGCGCAGCGTGCGGAGGTCGCTCACGGGTTTCTCCTACGGTCTGGGCCTGCGACGTTGCAGATTCCGGCGCCAGGGTACCGCCGGGCCGCCACCCGTCGGGGTCGTTCGGGCGGGACCCTTTCGGGTGCGTGCACGCCGGCGCGTGTACGCAGCCAGGCTACCCTGCCGACTGCCGTAATCGACAGGCAGCTTCAGATACGGCAACGCAATCCGTGCCAGATCTTCGAATGACCGACGAAATCAGCAGGGCAACGGGTTGCGGAAGCAGAATCGATCAGGCACAGTGGCCGCGTGGCCAACCGCGACCGGAACAGCAGCGTTCCCCTCGACTCCGTCTCCAAGGCGATCATCGAGCAGCTGCAGGAGGACGGCCGCCGGGCGTACGCGACCATCGGCAAGGCCGTCGGCCTCTCCGAGGCCGCGGTCCGGCAGCGGGTCCAGAAACTGCTCGACCAGGGCGTGATGCAGATCGTCGCCGTGACCGACCCGCTCACCGTGGGGTTCACCCGCCAGGCAATGGTCGGCGTCACGGTGGACGGCGACATCGAGCCGATCGCCGACGCCCTGGCCGCCATGGACGAGGTCGACTACGTGGTCTGCACCGCGGGCTCGTTCGACCTGCTGGCCGAGCTGGTGTGCGAGGACGACGAGCACCTGCTCGAAATGATCAACAAGCGAATCCGCGCGCTTCCCGGCGTGCGGAGGACCGAGAGCTTCGTTTACCTGAAGCTCCGGAAACAGACCTACACCTGGGGCACCCGATGACCGCCGACCCGGCACAGAAGGACCTTTCGAAGACCGCCTACGACCACCTGTGGATGCACTTCACCCGCATGTCGTCGTACGAGAACTCCCCCGTCCCCACCATCGTTCGGGGCGAGGGCACCTACATCTGGGACGACAAGGGCCGCAAGTACATCGACGGCCTGGCCGGCCTCTTCGTGGTGCAGGCGGGCCACGGCCGGCACGAGCTCGCCGAGGCCGCCGCCAAGCAGGCCAAGGAGCTCGCCTTCTTCCCGGTCTGGAGCTACGCGCACCCCAAGGCCGTCGAGCTGGCCGAGCGGCTGGCGAACTACGCGCCGGGCGACCTCAACAAGGTCTTCTTCTCCACCGGCGGCGGCGAGGCGGTCGAGACCGCCTGGAAGCTCGCCAAGCAGTACTTCAAGCTGACCGGCAAGCCGACCAAGTACAAGGTCATCTCGCGCGCCGTCGCCTACCACGGCACCCCGCAGGGCGCCCTGTCGATCACCGGCCTGCCGGGCCTGAAGGCCCCGTTCGAGCCGCTGGTCCCGGGCACCCACAAGGCGCCGAACACCAACATCTACCGCGCCCCGGCCTTCCTGGCCGGCCCGGACGGCACCGTCGACCCGGAGGCCTACGGCCGCTGGTGCGCCGACGAGATCGAGGTGGCCATCCTCAACGAGGGCGCCGAGACCGTCGCCGCCGTCTTCGTCGAGCCGGTGCAGAACGCCGGCGGCTGCTTCCCGCCGCCGCCCGGCTACTTCCAGCGGCTGCGCGAGATCTGCGACCGGCACGACGTGCTGCTCGTCTCGGACGAGGTCATCTGCGCCTTCGGCCGCCTGGGCACCATGTTCGGCGCCGACAAGTTCGGCTACCTGCCCGACATGATCACCTGCGCCAAGGGCATGACCTCGGGCTACTCCCCGATCGGCGCCACGATCATCTCCGACCGGATCGCCGAGCCGTTCTACAAGGGCGACAACACCTTCCTGCACGGCTACACCTTCGGCGGCCACCCGGTCTCCTCGGCGGTGGCGCTGGCCAACCTCGACATCTTCGAGCGCGAGGGCCTGAACCAGCACGTGCTCGACAACGAGGGCGCCTTCCTCGGCACCCTGAACAAGCTGCGCGACCTGCCGATCGTCGGCGACGTCCGCGGCAACGGGTACTTCTACGGCATCGAGCTGGTCAAGGACAAGGCCACCAAGGAGTCGTTCAACGACGACGAGGTGGAGCG
Source organism: Kitasatospora sp. NPDC006697 (assembly GCF_042869935.1). Classification (NCBI taxonomy): domain Bacteria; kingdom Bacillati; phylum Actinomycetota; class Actinomycetes; order Kitasatosporales; family Streptomycetaceae; genus Kitasatospora; species Kitasatospora sp. NPDC006697. The sequence continues at coordinate 77,118 of NZ_JBIAGU010000039.1, read as the reverse complement.
CGTGCTCTACGGCTTCCTCTCCAAGGCGCTGTTCGAGAACGGCCTGTACTGCCGCGCCGACGACCGTGGCGACCCGGTCGTCCAGCTGGCCCCGCCGCTGATCTCCGACCAGTCGACCTTCGACGAGATCGAGCAGATCCTGCGGACCAGCCTCACCGACGCGTGGGCGAAGATCTGACGACGCTTCGCTGACGCCCCTCCGCCGAAGGGCGGTCCCGCCGGCCTCCTCCTCAGGGCCGGCGGGACCGCCCTTCGGTGCGTCCGGCACCGCCCACCGGTGATTTTCTCCGACGATCAGCTGATGGTTCGTCCGGGTTTATCGCGGTAGCTCCTGGTGTGCCGCAACCGCGACGCGACCTTGTCGTTCTAATCTGACGACTGTCATTCCCCTGCAGCGAGCAGAGCCGATCCGGACCGGCGGAGGAACACATGTCAGCGGCCCCGCCCGACAACGACGTGCTCTGGGCCCGGGGGATCGTCAAGTCCCACCAGGGCACGCCCGCCCTGCGCGACGTCTCGATCGGCGTCCGGGAGGGCGAGGTGCTGGCCGTCACCGGCGGCCGCGGCGCCGGCAAGTCCACCCTGCTCGGCTGCCTCTCCGCGCTGCTGCCGGTGGACTCCGGCGAGGTCTGGTTCAACAGCTCCCCGGTGCACACCCTCAGCCGGGCCGGCCGCGAGCGGCTGCGCCGCGACCGGTTCGGCTTCGTCGGCTCCGAGCCGCAGCTGGTGCCGGAGCTGACCGCCCGGGAGAACGTCGCGCTGCCGCTGCTGCTGGCCGGCGCCGCGCACCGGGCCGCCTACGGCGCGGCCGACGACTGGCTGGACCGGCTGGACGTGGCCGACTGCGCCAAGCTCCGCCCGGCCGAGCTGGTGCAGGGCCAGCGCCAGCGGATCGCGGTGGCCAGGGCCCTCGCCCCGCTCCCCCGGGTGGTCTTCGCCGACGACCCGACCGCCCCGCTGCACCGCGAGGCCCAGGACCAGGTGCTGCGGATACTCACCAGCGCGGCCCGCTCCCACCAGCTCACCCTGGTCCTGGCCACCCACGACACCGAGCTGGCCAACAAGTACGCGGACCGCACGGTGGCGCTGGTCGACGGCCGCACCCCCGCTCCGGCCACCCCGGTGCGGCGCCCGGCCGCCGCGCCCGCCACCGCCACGCACTGAAGTTCACAGCGAAGGACGCAGGTGTTCTATCTCCGCCTGGCCAGGGGGTACCGGGTCCTGGACCTGGGCCGCTGGCTGCTCACCGCCGCGGCCGCCGCCGTGGTCGCCGGCTTCCTGCTGCGGGCCCTCGGCCGGGCCCTCAGCGACCCGCCGGGCGCGCACACCGCCGCCGAACGGCTGCTCTGGTGCCTGCCCCCGCTGATCGCGGTCGGCTGGTTCGCCGCCTTCGCGGCCCGGGCGCTGCCCGCCCAGCGGCCCGAGCGGATGACCGGGCTGACCGCCGCCGGGGCCGGGCCCTCGCGGCTGCGGCTGCTGATCGCCGGCGAGATCGCGCTGGCCTGCGCGCTCGGCGCGGTGGTCACCCTGCTGCTCTTCCTGGTGCTGCGCAACTACCTGGCCGGCCCCTCGCTCGCCCCCGAGCTCGGCATGGGCGTGCCGCTGCCGCCGGCCGCCCCGATCGCCCTGGTCACCCTGCTGCCGCTGGTCGGCGGCGTCGCGGCGGCCTGCGCGGTGCCCGCGGTGCAGGGCCTGCCGGGCCGTCAGGACCCGTTGCGGGCGCACCGGTTCGGCTGGCCGCGGATCACCGCCGCGGTGCTGCTGACCGTCGGCGGCACCTTCGCCGAGCTCTACGGGCTGCGCCCGGCCGCCGCCTACGACCCCAAGCCGATCGGGCTGCCGGCCGGCCTCGGGCACACCAGCGCGCTGCTGCTCGGCGGCTGGGCGGCGGCCGCGCTCGGCGCGGCGCTGCTGCTCGGCCCGCTGCTGGCCGGCGCCGGCCGGCTGCTGGCGCTCGGCCGGCCCAGCGTGCGGCGGCTGCTCGCCGGGCGCGGGCTGACCAGCACGGCCCGGCGGCTGAGCGCCCCGCTGGCGGTGCTGGCCTTCACCCTGGCCGTGGTGCTCACCTCGGTGCGGCACTGGGTGGCGCCCGGGGCCGACGGCGCCGGACCGGTGCCGGCCGCCGAGGCGCTGCTGGTCACCGGCTGCGCGGTGGCCGCCGCGGTGGCCCGGCTGACCGAGATCCGGGCGGCCCGCCGCCCGGTGGTCGACACCCTGCTGCGGCTGGGCGGCTCGCCCCGGCTGCTGGCGAGCGCCGCGGTGCTGCGCTGGGCGGTCGCCGGGCTGCTGCTGGTCGCCACCGGCGGCCTGACCGCGGTGCTCGGCGCCGCGGCCCTGGGCTGACTCAGCCGGCCGCGGCGAGCTGGCCGCAGGCCCCGTCGATCTCCTGGCCGCGGGTGTCCCGGACCGTCACCGGCACGCCGTGCGACTCCAGCCGGCGGACGAACTCGCGCTCGTCCTCGGGCCGGGAGGCGGTCCACTTGGAGCCCGGGGTCGGGTTCAGCGGGATCAGGTTGACGTGCACCCGGTGGTTCTTGATCAGCCGGCCCAGCAGGTCGGCCCGCCAGGCCTGGTCGTTGATGTCCTTGATCAGCGCGTACTCGATCGAGACCCGGCGGCCGGACTTCTCCGCGTAGGTCCAGGCCGCGTCCAGCACCTCGGCGACCTTCCACCGGGTGTTGACCGGGACCAGCTCGTCGCGCAGCTCGTCGTCCGGGGCGTGCAGCGAGAGTGCCAGCCGGCAGCTCAGGCCCTCGTCGGCGAAGCGGTGCATGGCCGGGACCAGGCCGACGGTGGAGACCGTGATGCCGCGCTGGGAGAGGCCGAAGCCGTCCGGCGCCGGGTCGGTCAGCCGGCGGATCGCGGCCAGCACCCGGTTGTAGTTGGCCAGCGGCTCGCCCATGCCCATGAAGACCACGTTGGACAGCCGCGCCTCGCCGCCCGCCACCTCGCCGCTGCGCAGCGCCCGCATCCCCGAGGCGATCTGCTCGACGATCTCGGCGGTGGAGAGGTTGCGGGTCAGACCCGCCTGGCCGGTGGCGCAGAACGGGCAGTTCATGCCGCAGCCGGCCTGCGAGGAGATGCACATGGTCACCCGGTCCGGGTAGCGCATCAGCACCGACTCGACCAGGGTGCCGTCGAACAGCTTCCAGAGCGTCTTGCGGGTGGCGTCGTCGTCGCAGGAGACGTGCCGGACCACCGACATCAGCTCGGGCAGCAGCGCCCCGGTCAGCTTCTCCCGGCTGGCGCCGGGGATGTCGGTCCAGCTCTCCGGGTCGGCGGAGAGCCGGCCGAAGTAGTGGTTGGACAGCTGCTTGGCGCGGAACGGCTTCTCGCCGAGTTCGGCGATGGCGTCCTTGCGCTCGGCGGGGCTGAGGTCGGCCAGGTGTCGCGGGGGCTTGGCGCCGCGCGGCGCGACGAAGGTGAGTTCTCCGGGCTTAGGCATGGTCCGTCAAGTGTCGCAGATGCGCGCGGGGCCCCGGACGGTCGCCGTCCGGGGCCCCGCTGCCGCATGCCGGGTGTCAGCCGCCGACGAAGGCGGTGAGCAGCAGCCAGACCACCGGGGCGGTCGGCAGCAGCGAGTCCAGCCGGTCCATGATGCCGCCGTGGCCCGGCAGCAGGGTGCCCATGTCCTTGATGCCCAGGTCGCGCTTGATCATCGACTCGGCGAGGTCGCCGAGGGTGGCGATGACCGCCGCGCAGCCGCCCAGGATCATGCCCTGCCACCAGTGCCCGCCGTCGATCAGCCAGGCCATCAGCACCGCGCCGGCCAGCATCGACAGCAGGATTCCGCCGGCCAGGCCCTCGCGGGTCTTGCCGGGGCTGATGGTCGGCGCCAGCTTGGTGCGGCCGAGCTTGTAGCCCACCGCGTACGCCCCGGTGTCACTGCAGACGGTGACCACCAGGAAGAGCACGATCCGTTGCGGGCCGTCGTGCGCCGAGAGCATCAGCGCCACGAAGGAGGCCAGGAAGGGCACGTAGAAGGCGGTGAAGACGCCCGCCGTTATGTCCTGGAGGTAGTCCTCCGGAGGCCGCCGCAGCCGCCAGATCATCAGCGCCAGCGCGGTCAGCGCCAGCGCCGCGCCGGTGCCCTGCAGGCCGATCCAGTAGGCGGTGGTGAGCATCGCGATGCCGCCGAGCACCAGCGGCGGAGCCGGCACGTCGATGCCCTTGCGCTCGGCCAGCCGGCTGGTCAGCTCCCAGACGCCCACCGAGGCCGCGGCCATCACCACGACCAGGAAGAGCACCTTGACCACGAAGAGCGAGACCACGATCACCGCACCGAGGCCGAGCCCCACCCCTATCGCAGCGGGCAGGTTGCGCCCGCCCCGCTGTCGGGGGGGCTGCTGCGGCTCGGGCTGGGCCACCTGACTCTCCTGCACTGGGGATCGGTCCCCGGGCCCGGCCGCCGGCCGCGCGGTGGCGGCCCGCGGCGGGGCGGGGGTCTGCGGGGATGCGCCCCGGGCACTTGGGGCGTGCGGCGAGTCCTTCATCAGACTTCGAGCAGCTCGGCTTCCTTGTGCTTCAGCAGCTCGTCGATCGTCGCGACGTACTTCGCGGTGAGGTCGTCGAGCTCCTTCTCGGCGCGGCGCACCTCGTCCTCGCCGGCCTCCTTGTCCTTGACCAGCTTGTCCAGCTGGTCCTTGGCCTTGCGGCGGATCGAGCGGACCGAGACCTTGGCGTCCTCGCCCTTGCCGCGGGCCTGCTTGATGTACTCCTTGCGGCGCTCCTCGGTGAGCTGCGGCAGCACCACCCGGATGACCGAACCGTCGTTGGTCGGGTTGACACCGAGGTCGGAGTCGCGGATCGCCTGCTCGATGTTGCGCAGCGAGCTCTTGTCGAACGGCGTGATCATCGCCATCCGCGGCTCCGGCACCGAGAACGAGGCCAGCTGGTTGATCGGGGTGATCGTGCCGTAGTACTCCGCGACGATCTTGTTGAACATCGCCGGGTGGGCCCGGCCGGTGCGGATCGCCGCCAGGTCGTCCTTGGCGACGGCGACGGCCTTCTCCATCTTCTCGTCGGCTTCGAGGAGGATCTCTTCGATCACAGTCTGCTCCCTGTCCGGTTGCCCGGGGCGCTCCGGCGCCCGTGGCGTACTGATGAGCCCCGCCGGTCCGGCGGGGCGAGGTTGACGACCGCTCAGGCCCGGGCGGAATCCTGGCTGATGAGTGTGCCGATCTTCTCATTCCTGACGGCGCGAGCGATATTGCCCTCGGTCAGCAGCTCGAAGACCAGGATCGGCAGGTCGTTGTCCTTGCACAGCGTGATCGCGGTCAGGTCGGCGACCTTGAGATCGCGCGAGATCACCTCGGCGTACTCCAGCGCGTCGAACCGCACCGCGTCGGGGTTGGTCTTGGGGTCGGAGTCGTAGACCCCGTCCACGCCGTTCTTGCCCATCAGCAGCACCTCGGCGTGGATCTCCAGGGCGCGCTGCACGGCGGTGGTGTCGGTGGAGAAGTACGGCATGCCCATACCGGCACCGAAGATCACCACGCGGCCCTTCTCCAGGTGCCGGATGGCCCGCAGCGGCAGGTACGGCTCGGCGACCTGGCCCATGGTGATGGCGGTCTGGACCCGGGTCTCGATGCCTTCCTTCATCAGGAAGTCCTGCAGGGCGAGGCAGTTCATGACCGTGCCGAGCATGCCCATGTAGTCCGAGCGGGCCCGGTCCATGCCGCGGACCTGCAACTCGGCGCCGCGGAAGAAGTTGCCGCCGCCGATCACCACCGCGACCTCGGTGCCCTGGCGGACCACCGTGGCGATCTCCCGGGCGATCGCGTGCACGACGTCGGGGTCGACGCCGAGCCCGCCCCCGCCGGCGAACGCCTCACCGGACAGCTTCAGCAGTACCCGGCGGCTCTTACTGCCGTCGGGTGCGGTCTCCTGCGTCTCCTGCATGGACTTCTCCTTCTGCACCTGCTGGTTCACGGGCCCGGGCATGCTCCGCTCCGGCCCGCGCGTACGCGAGAGGAGGCCACCGCCGCGGGAACCGGTTACGGTCTCCTGCACGGCAATGGCCTCCTCGTCGTTCATGGCGCCGCGCGCTGGTTCGCAGCGGCGGCAACGGTTCCTACCTTAGGCGGGAACCGGGTGAACGTGGCTCAGGCGCCGACGCGGAAGCGGGCGAAGCGCTTGAGGGCGACGCCGTTCTCCTCCAGGACCTTGGCCACGGTCTTCTTGTTGTCCTTCGCGAAGGCCTGCTCCAGGACGGAGTTCTCCTTGACGAAGCCGGTCACGCGACCCTCGACGATCTTCGGCAGGGCGGCCTCCGGCTTGCCCTCCTCGCGGGCGGTGGCCTCGGCGACGCGGCGCTCGTTCTCGAGGTCCTCGGCCGGGATGTCCTCGCGGGACAGGTACTTCGGCGCGAAGGCGGCGATGTGCTGCGCGACGTCCTTGGCGACCTCGGCGTTCTCCTTGTCCAGCTCGACCAGGACGCCGACGGCCGGCGGCAGGTCGGGGCTGGTCTTGTGCAGGTAGACGGCGACGAAGCCGTCACCGGAGAACTGCGCGAAGCGGCGGAAGACGATCTTCTCGCCCAGGCTGGCGTTGGCCTCGTCCACGAACTGCTGGACGGTCTTGCCGGCCTCGATCTCGGAGGCCAGGGCGGCGTCCAGGTCGGCCGGGGCGGTGGCGGCGACGTGCTGGGCGATCGCGTCGGCGACGGCGACGAACTTGTCACCCTTGGCGACGAAGTCGGTCTCGCAGTTCAGCTCGACCAGGACGCCGGACTTCTTGTCCTCGGCGATGACGGCGGTGACGGCACCGTTGGAGGCGTCACGGCCCTCGCGCTTGGCGACGCCCTTCTGGCCCTTGATACGGAGGAGCTCGACGGCCTTCTGGACGTCGCCCTCGGCCTCGTCGAGCGCCTTCTTGCAGTCCATCATGCCGGCGCCGGTGAGCTCACGGAGCTTCTTGACGTCCGCGGCGGTGAAGTTCGCCATGGTGTGAATCTCTTCTCGCGTCTCGCGTGTCTGCGGGGTGGGTGCGCCGGGACCGGAACCGGCCCCGGCACGTGGAGAGAGGGGCACCCGGCGGGCTGTGCCGCCCGGCGGGTACCCCTCACCCTCGGTGCGTCAGGCCTGCTCGGCCTCGGCCTCGGCGGCCGGCGCCTCGGCAGCGACCTCGGCCTCGGCGGCGGGGGCCTCGGCAGCGACCTCGGCCTCAGCGGCGGGGGCCTCCTCGGCCTTCTTCTCGCCGGCCAGCAGGTCCTGCTCCCAGTCGGCCAGCGGCTGGTCGGCACCCGGCTCGGCCTTGACATCGCCCTTGGCGACACCGGCGCGGGCCTTGAGGCCCTCGGCGACGGCGTCGGCGATCACACGGGTCAGGCGGGTGACGGAGCGGATCGCGTCGTCGTTGCCCGGGATCTTGTAGTCGACCTCGTCGGGGTCGCAGTTGGTGTCCAGGATCGCGACGACCGGGATGTTGAGCTTCCGGGCCTCGCCGACCGCGATGTGCTCCTTCTTGGTGTCCACGATCCACACCGCGCTCGGGACGCGCTGCATGTCGCGAATACCGCCCAGGGTCTTCTCCAGCTTGTCGTGCTCGCGCTGGAGGACCAGGAGCTCCTTCTTGGTCAGGCCGGAGCCGGCCACGTCCGAGAAGTCCAGCTCGCCGAGCTCCTTGAGGCGCTGCAGCCGCTTGTAGACGGTGGAGAAGTTGGTCAGCATGCCGCCGAGCCAGCGCTGGTTCACGTAGGGCATGCCCACGCGGGTGGCCTGCTCGGCGATGGCCTCCTGGGCCTGCTTCTTGGTGCCGACGAAGAGGATGCTGCCGCCGTGGGCAACGGTCTCCTTGACGAACTCGAACGCGCGGTCGATGTAGTTCAGCGACTGCAGCAGGTCGATGATGTAGATGCCGTTGCGCTCCGTGAGGATGAAGCGCTTCATCTTCGGGTTCCAGCGACGGGTCTGGTGACCGAAGTGGACGCCGCTCTCCAGCAGCTCCCGCATCGTGACGACGGCCATGGCCGTACTCCTTGGTGTTGCGCCCGGCGCACCGTTGCTGCCCTGCGGGCACTCGGCGGCTACCGGGTCTGCTCGGTTGTCCGTGACGGCCGGGCGGCCGTCACGCCTGACGCCCCGGCATGCCGAGCCGACCGGGCCCGGGCGGCGGGGCCGCACCTGGCTCGGCTGGACCGAGTGGCACTCACACCGGCTGGACGGTCCGTCCTCCGGTGGCGGGGCGTGCGAAGTCGACCCGGGACACCGGGTCGCGTGTGAAGTGTACGGGATGGCCCGAGTGACCGGCGATTCTGCCGCTGGGGCGGGGCCGGGGCCTCCCGGTCGTCCACAGCCCCGGGGTTGTCCACAGGCTCGCCGAAGGCGGTCGACGGGGGCGGGGGTGCGGCGCAGGCTCGGGGCATGACGAGCTCTCAGGTGGACGGGCGCCGGCGGTGGCCGGGGGCCCGGGGTGTGCTGCTGATCCCGCTGGTGCTACTGGTGCTCGCGGGGTTGACGAGTGGGGTGGCGCCGGGCGCGGCCGCGGTGCCGGGGGTGCGCGCCGGGCCGGCGCCCGCTGCCGACACCGGGCCCCTGCCCCCTCCCGCGCCCGGACGGGCCTGGCCGGTGGGCGGGCCGGGTGCGCTGCTGCGGCGGTTCGCCCCGCCGCCGCAGCCGTGGGCGGCCGGACACCGCGGGGTCGACCTGTCGGCCGCGCCGGGTGAGCCGGTGCGGGCGGCGATGGCCGGGGTGGTCGCGTTCGCGGGCGAGGTGGCGGGGCGGCCGGTGGTCGTGGTGCTGCACCCGGGCACCGGGGATCCGCCGCTGCGCACCACCTACCTCCCGGTCTCCGGGGGTCCGCCGGTGGGCGCGGAGGTGGCGGCGGGCGAGCCGGTCGGCGTGCTGGCCGGGGCGGACGGGCACTGTCCGGGGGCCTGCCTGCACTGGGGTCTGCTGCGCGGGCGGCGCTACCTCGATCCGCTGGCCCTGTTCGGGGCCGGCCGGGCCCGGCTGCTGCCGCTCTCCCCGGCGGTGGCCGGGGGCGCACCAGCGGCGGGTTGCGGCGCCCCGGTGGCGGGTTGTGGCGCCCCGAGTCCGTGGCGGGCGAGGGCGACGGCGGCGTCGGCGATGCGCTGCCGGTCGGCCTCGGCGGCGTCCGCGGAGCGGCGTACGGCGGACTCGACCACCCCCTGCAGCAGTGCCGCGGTCAGCTGCGGGTCGCGGTGCCCGAGCGCCGACAGCTCGGCCACCACCAAGTCGACCAGTTGGGCGTGGGCGGCGCGGATCCGGGCCCGGGCCGCCCCGTCCAGCTCGGCGGTGGCGAGCGCGGCGACGGCGCGGTGCCGGGGGTCGCCGGCCAGCGCCAGCTGGGCCCGCACGAAGGCCTCCAGCCGGTCCAGCGGCTGCTCGCGGACCGCCATCGCGGTCTCGATCTCGGCGCTCCAGAGCGGGAAGTCGGTCTCGCAGAGCCGCTCCACCAGGTGGCCCCGGGAGCGGAAGTACTCGTAGACGGAGGAGCGGGCCAGCCCGGTGCGGGCGGCCAGCGCGGGGAAGGTCAGCGCATCCAGACCGCCCTCGGCCAGCAGGGCGCGGGCGGCGTCCAGCAGGGCGGTGAGCTGGCTCCGGCGGTGCTCGGCCAGGGTGGCGGCTCGGATCTTCGGCACCCCGACACTCTACGGAGGCCGGGGGTGCGGGGGGCGTCTCTTTCGGAGCAGGTCGGACGGTGGTCATCCCCCGGCCTGCGGCCGGGCCCGCTCCGCGGGTGCGGGCGGGTCAGCGCAGGTCGGAGAGCTTGGCGCGGAGCTGGAGGACGGACTTGGTGTGGATCTGGCTCACCCGGCTCTCCGTCACGCCGAGCACCTGGCCGATCTCCGCCAGGGTCAGGCCCTCGTAGTAGTAGAGCGTCACCACGGTCTTCTCGCGGTCCGGCAGGGTGTTGATGGCGCGGGCCAGCAGCCTGCGTAGCTCGCGGTCCTCGGCGACCTCCACCGGGTTCTCGGCACCGGTGTCCTCCAGGGTTTCCATCAGGCTGAGCCGTTCACCGCCCTCGCCGGCGGGGTGCAGCAGCTCGTCCAGGGCCACCACGTTGGCCAGCGAGAGTTGGCTGAAAATCGTGTGCAGTTCCTCGACCGCGATGCCCATCTCGGCCGCCACCTCGGGCTCGGCGGGGGTGCGGCGCAGCCGGGCCTCCAGGGCGGCGTAGGTCCGCTCGACCGCCTTGGCCTTCTGCCGGATCGACCGGGGGATCCAATCGAGCGCGCGCAACTCGTCGATGATCGCACCGCGGATCCGGCTGATCGCGTAGGTCTCGAACTTGATCGCACGGTCGGGGTCGAACTTCTCGATCGCATCGATCAGACCGAACACCCCGGAGGAGACGAAGTCGGCCTGTTCGACGTTGGCGGGCAGGCCCACGCCGACCCGGCCGGCCACGTACTTCACCAGCGGGGAGTAGTGCAGGATCAGCTGCTCGCGCAGCTTGGCGTCACCGCCGGCCTTGTAGGAGCGCCAGAGCTGCTCCAGCGCGCTGCGCTGCTCGGCTCCGCTCGCCGCGGGGGACGCGGCAGGCGCGGCAGGCGCGGCGGGAGACGCGGCGGGCGCTGGCGGCGCAGGTGGCGCAGGTGGTGGTGCCGACGCAGGTGGCGCTGGTGGCGATGCCGGCACCGACGGCGCGAGGGCGGACCCGGGGGGCGTGTCCGCCGCGGCGGGCGCGGGGGTGGGCGCTGCCGCGGCGGGTCCCGCGGCCGGGGCAGCCGCGGGTGGTGCGGCTGCGGCGGGCGCCGGCGGGGGTGGCGGCGCCGGCGCTGGGAGTCTGGCCGCCGGTCCGGCCGGGGGTGGCGCCGGCGGCTCGGTGCGCCGGCGCGCGCCCCGGCTGGGCGGCGGGACCGAGACCAAGCCGGTGGAGGCGGCCCGCTGGTTCGCTGTGCCTGCCCCTTCGGCCTTCGCGGGCAGCGCCGGCGGGACGTCGACGCCGGGCCGCGCCTCGGTGCCGGATGCCCCCGGGGGCCGGCCGGCACTGGTCGCCCTGTGTCCGGGAATGTGTGTGGGCATACGTGGGTCTGCGCCGTTCTGCCGAGTCATGTGCTGATAGGGAAGCCATAGCGAGCGTAGCGTGATCAAGTCGATGCGCTGCGCTACCACCACCTGGCCGTCGCTCGTTCCGGTGGCGTTCACTCCGTCGTCCGAACGCGCGCCCCGCACCACGCCGGGCGTGCGCGCCACGGACCACCAACGACGGCGACCGTCCGGCGGTGCGCCAGGAGTCAGCGGATCACCCTCCAGTGCGACCCCGCCCGCTGGACGAACCCCAGCGAGCAGAGCTCGTAGAGCAGCTTGAGCACCTGGTCGGGGGTCCGCCCGGTGCGCCGGGCCAGCTCGCCGGGCCCGGCGCCGCCCGGCCCGCCCGGCATCGCCTCCAGCAGCTCGGCGGCCGGCCCGTGCAGCAGGTCCCGCGGGCGGGGCTGCTCGCGGTGCAGCGGCGCCAGGTCCTCGCCGATCGCGCCGATCTGCTCGATCACCTCGGCCGCGCTGGTCACCAGCGTCGCGCCGCCGCCGCGGAGCAGCGCGTGCACCCCGGCCGACAGCTCGGAGGTGACCGGCCCGCAGACGCCCATGGTCTGCCGATTCAGCGCCAGCGACCGGTGCGCGGTGCTCAGCGCGCCGCTGCGCCGGGCCGCCTCGACCACCACCGTGCCCCGGGTCAGCGCCGCCAGCACCCGGTTGCGCAGCACGAACCGGAACCGGTTCGGGTGCTCCCCCGGCGGCAGTTCGCTGACCAGCTGCCCCTGGCCGCGGATCCGGTCGATCAGCTCGCTGTTGCCGCGCGGGTAGCGCACGTCCACCCCGCAGGCGAGCACCGCGACGGTCATCCCGCCGACCGCCAGGGCGCCGCGGTGCGCGGCGGCGTCGATCCCGTAGGCCGCGCCGGAGCAGACCACCCAGCCGCGCTCGCCCAGCTCGGCCGCCAGCTCGGCGGCCACGTGCGCGCCGTACTCGGTGCAGGCCCGCGAGCCGACCAGGGCCACCGAGCGCAGTGCCAGCAGCCGCAGCGAGCCGGTGCCGACCACCCAGAGGCCGACCGGCTGCGCATCGGCCAGATCGGCCAGCTGGCTCGGCCACTCCGGATCGCCGGGAACCAGGAACCGCCCGCCCAGCTCGGCCGCCCGGGCCAGGTCGGCGGCCGGATCGGCCGCGGCCAGCCGGCGCCGCAAGGTGTCCCGGCGCGCGCCGTCCAGCCGCAGCCGGGCGTCCGGCGCGCCCCCGCGCAGCACCCCGACCAGCTCCACCGCGCTCCGCTCCCGCAGCCACCGGCCCACCGCGGCACTGCCCGGCTCGACCGCCCGGCTGAGCGCCGCCCTGGCCAGCCGCTCCTCCGCCGCCGTGACCACACCGGGCGCCTCCACACCGAGCTCCAACTCGCCCTGCACCGGCTGACGGCCCATCGGCTGACAGTCCACCGGCTGACGGCCAGCCGGCTGATCCCCGGTCACCGCTTCCCCTCCGCCAGCCGGGCGCCGACCGGGAAGCCCCGCCGCAGCGCGAGCGCGGTGCGCAGCTCGGCGGCGCCGGGCGCCGCGCGGGCCGCCAGGTCGGCCACCGTCCAGGCCACCCGGAGCACCCGGTCCAGCCCCCGGGCGGTGAGCAGCCCCCGGTCCATCTCCCGCTCCACCTCGGTGAGCGCGCTGGGCTCGGGCCGCCATCGGGTGCGCAGCTCGTGGCCGGGCACCTGCGAGTTGGTCCGCCAGGGCGTCCCGTCGAACCGTTGCACGGCCCGCTCCCGGGCGGCCCGGACCCGCTCGGCCACCACGGCCGTCCGCTCGGCGAACCGGTCCCGCTCCAGCAGCTCCACCTTGGTCACCGGCTCCACCTGCACCCGCAGGTCCACCCGGTCCAGCAGCGGCCCGGAGAGCCGGGCCTGATAGCGGCTCACCATCGCCGGGGTGCAGTCGCAGCCCTCCCCGCGGCGCGAGTACCGCCCGCAGGGGCAGGGGTTCGCGGCCAGGCAGAGCAAGAAGTTGGCGGGCAGCCGCATCGACCCCGCCGACCGCGCGATCATCACCTCCCCCGACTCCAGCGGCTGCCGCAGCGCGTCCAGCACCCGGACCGGGAACTCCGGCGCCTCGTCCAGGAAGAGCACGCCCCGGTGGGCCAGCGAGACCGCGCCGGGCCTGGGCAGTCCGCTGCCGCCGCCGACGATCGCCGGCATCGTGGTGGAGTGGTGCGGGGCGCAGTACGGCGGCAGGTCCACCAGCGGGCGCCCGGGCGGCAGCAGCCCGGCCACCGAGTGCACGGCCGTCACCTCCAGCGCCTCCGTCCGGGTGAGCGGCGGAAGCAGGCCGGGTAGCCGCTCGGCCAGCATCGTCTTGCCCGCGCCCGGCGGCCCCTTGAGGTAGAGGTGGTGCCCGCCGGCAGCGGCGATCTCCAGCGCCTGCCGGGCCTCGTACTGCCCGGCGACGTCGCCCAGGTCGGGCCCGAACCGTGGGTCGGCGGCGGTGCGGCGCATCGCGGAGCCGGGCAGCAGCAGGCCGGACATCAGCGGGTCGGGCCCGCCGATCGCCGCCTCCGGCGGCTCCTCGGGCACCGGCGCGTCGGTGAGCACCGCGATCAGCTGCCGCAGGCTGCGCACGCCCAGCACCGAGATGCCCGGCACCAGCGAGGCCTCGGCGGCGGTCTGCTCGGCCACCACCACCCGCTTGTACCCGGCGTCGGCGGCGGCCAGCACCGAGGGCAGCACTCCGCGCACCGGCCGGACCCGCCCGTCCAGCCCCAGCTCACCGATGATCAGCAGGTCGGCGATGACGGGCGGCGGCAGCCGCTCGGCGGCGGCGAGCACCGCGCAGGCCACCGCGAGGTCGAATCCGCTGCCGCTCTTGGGCACCGAGGCGGGGCTGAGCCCGATCGTGAGCTTGCGCTGCGGCCAGCTCTCGCCGCTGTTGACGACCGCCGCGCGCACCCGGTCGCGGGCCTCGCTGAGCGCCTTGTCGGGCAGCCCGACCAGGGTGAAGGCGGCGACGCCGGGCTCCAGGTCGGCCTGGACCTCGACCACCACCCCGTCCACCCCGACCAGGGCGACCGAGCAGGTTCGGGCGAAGGCCATCTCAGACCACCCCCCGCAGGTGCTCCACCTCGGCGGCCCCGCGCACCCGGCTGACCACGCAGACCAGGTCGATCCGCACCCCGCCGGGCGGCAGCGGCGCCGGCCCGGGCACGGTCACGGCGGCGAGCCGGGCGAAGTGGCCGGGCCAGCGCTCGCTCAGCCAGCGCTCGGCCAGCGTCCGCAGCCGTTCGCGGCGGACCGCCCCGATCGCCTCGGCGGGCTGTTGGAAGCCCTGCTCGGACCGGGTCTTGACCTCGCAGACGGCGACCGTGTCCCCGTCCAGCGCGATGATGTCCAGCTCGCCCTGGGCACAGCGCCAGTTGCGCTCCAGGATCCTCAGGCCGTCCTCCGCCAAGCGGCGGACGGCCACCTCCTCGCCGTACCGGCCGAGGGCTTGCAGTGCGTTCCGCACGGCGACCACCTCCGCCTCGGAGGCTCCCGTGCGGGGCGCGGGCGGTCCACCGGCTTCCGCCAACCTGTGGACAACCCCGCCCCTGTGGACAACGCCGCCGATCCAAGAGCTGATCATCAGCCCACGGAACCGGCCCCTCCAATCCGGCGAACCGGGCCGCCGGTGCCCCGAGCCGGCCCCGTCAGCTCCCGAATCCGGCCTCGTCGGAGGGCAGCTCCAGGTCGCTCTTGGCCAGCTCCTCGATGTTGACGTCCTTGAAGGTCAGCACCCGCACCTTCCGGACGAACCGGGCCGGCCGGTACATGTCCCAGACCCACGCGTCGGCCATCGAGACCTCGAAGAACACCTCCCCCTGGACCGAGTGCACCTGCAGCTCATAGTCGTTCGTCAGGTAGAACCGGCGCTCGGTCTCGATCACGTACTTGAACAGCCCGACGACGTCCTTGTACTCCCGGTAGAGCTTCAGCTCCATCTCGGTCTCGTACTTTTCGAGATCTTCCGCACTCATGCAGGCGTCCCCTCAGCTCGTCAGGTCCCAACCCATTGTGTCCCACGGAGCCCCCGGTCAGAGGGCGACCGGTACGACTGGTGGTCCCTGCTCCAGCAACCGCTCCAGCAGCTCGGCCAGCCGCTCCGGGTAGACCTGCTCGGTGCAGGCCCGCAGCTCGGCGGCGCTCCACCAGTGCGCCTCGGCCAGTTGGGCCCGCTCCTCGGCGTCGCTGCCGGAGCTGTCCAGCCCGGCGGCGGCCGTTTCCCCGGCGCGGGCCAGATAGAAGACCTGCCGCTGCTCGTACGGCCGCCCGTCGTAGCTGAACCGGGCGGTGTCCACGGCCACCTCCGGCCCGAGCTCGATCCCGGTCAGCCCGGTCTCCTCGGCCAGCTCGCGCAGCGCCGCCTCACGCGGCTGCTCGCCGGGCAGCAGCCCGCCGCCCGGGGTGAACCACCAGGTGCGGCCGGGCTCGGCCGGGTCGAAGCCGTGGAAGAGCAGCACCCGCCCCTGCGGGTCGAGCAGCAGCACCCGGGCGGCGGTCCGGCGGCGTAGTCCGCCGGGCGTCTCGGCGTCCTCCTCGTGGGCCACCTCAGCGCCGTCCGCGCAGCCGGCGGGCCAGCGCGGCGGCCGGGCCGGTCAGCGAGGTCAGGACGATCAGCGCGGCGCCGCCGACGGCCGTGAGGAACAGCGGCCGCAGCGGCCCGGGCGCGCTCGCCGCGGGGCCGCCCAGGGCGGCGAAGGCGCTGGTCGGCGCGTGCGTGCCGAACCGGCCGAGCGGCCAGACGGTGGCCTCCACCCGCGCCTGGACGGAGCCCGCGGGCACCGTGCCGGAGGCCAGGTCGAGGTGGACCCGGGAGTCCTGCGAGCCGTTGCGGTTGTCGCCGAGCACGAAGAGCCGCCCGGCCGGGACGGTGACGCTGAACGCGGCCCCGGGCAGTGCGGGCGCCGGCGGTGCCAGGTAGGGCTCCTCGATCGCCCGGCCGTTGACGGTGATCCGCCCCTGCCCGTCACCGGCCACGGTGTCGCCGCCGACTCCCACCACCCGCTTGACCAGGGTCTCGCCGCCCCAGCCGGAGTCGTTGAAGACCACCACGTCGCCGCGCCCGACCCGGCCCCCGGAGACCGTGCGGCCGAGCACGGTGTCGCCGGCCCCGATGCCCGGCTGCATCGAGCCGGTCGGCACCGCGTAGGGCCGGTAGTCGACGGCGATCAGCGCGGCGCCGCCGATCATCAGCAGCAGGCCGAGCGCCAGCGCGATCCCCTGCAGCACCCCGCCCACCCGGCCGCGGCGGACGGCCGGCACGGCTCTGGCGCCGGGCGCTCCTTCGGCAACGCTGCTCATGGTCACACCGTCCTGGTCGTGGGCGGACGGCCCCGTCGTCCGGGGCCGACACGGCGGCGGGCCGTGGCACGTCCGAGCAGATTACTCGTCGGTACCACGGCCCGCGCAAGAGCCATCGGCAGTCCGGTCAGTCCTCGGAGTCCGACTCCCGCCGCCGGCGCAGCCACCAGGCGGCCGGCAGCGCACCCGCCGCGCCCAGCAGCGGCGGCCCGAAGGCCGCCACCGACAGGCCCTTCTGGTCGAAGGTGGACGGGATGGAGAGCGTCGACCAGTGGTTCAGCGGCCAGGCCACCACGAACGCCCGGCCCACCACGTGGTCGTCCGGCACGGCGCCGCCGCCCGGCTGGTCCATGTGGTACCGGGAGTCCAGCGAGTCGTCGCGGTGGTCGCCCATCACCCAGACGTGGTCGGTCGGCACCTTGACCGGGCCGAACGGCCGGTTGCCGCAGGCGCCGAACTCCGGGTTGCTGTTGTAGACGTAGGGCTCGTTCAGCGCCACGCCGTTGACCTTCAGCGGCCCGTTGCCCTCGCACTCGACGGTGTCGCCGCCGACCGCCACCACCCGCTTGATCAGGTCCTTCTCGTTGGCCGAGGGCATCAGGCCGATGAAGCTGAGGACGTCCTGCAGGCCGCGCACCACCGGGTTGGAGCTCTGCTGGGCGGGCACCTCGTTCAGCCAGCCGCCCGGGTCGTGGAAGACCACCACCTCGCCGCGGTCCGGCTTGGCGCCGAACCAGGGCGTCAGCTTGTCCACCAGCACCCGGTCGCCGACCTGGAGGGTGTTCTGCATCGACTCGGACGGGATCGAGAAGGCCTGGACGAAGAAGGTCTTGATGACCAGCGCCAGGACCAGCGCGATGCCGATCAGGATCGGCAGCTCCTTCCAGAAGGACCGCGGCTTGCGCTCCTTCCGGGGCCGGCCGGCGGCCTCCGCCACCGGCGGCTCGGCGCCGTCGCCTCCGCCGGACTCCCCGGCACCGAAGGAATCCGCGCCGCCGGGGCCGCCGTACGGCTGGTCCGCGCCCTGCGGGCCGCCCGCGCCGTCGGCCGGCTCGGCCGGTCCGGGCGAGTCGGTGGACTGGGACGCCCGCCCGGAGCCCTCCGGCTCGCCGGCCCCGCGGGTACCGATCACCAAGTCCCCCACGTCTTCTCCTCACTGCTGCGCGGACGACCCTCGTCCGCGGTCGAAAGTGCCGCACAGCGGACACCGGGCCAGCTGCTCCTGCACTTCTCTATCACTCCGGGAGGTCCCTCCGGGGCATCCCACACGGGGCGCTGCCGGACCCCGTCGCCCGTCGGCCCGGTCCGGCGCCTGCGTCGGCGCACGGCCGGGAGGGCCCCCAACATCCCCATAACGAGTGAGGATTGCAGGGGATCCGGCCCGACCCGGGGGAATTGCGCCAGTCCGCTCGAGACGGTCCGGGGATAGCCCGGCCGTGTGATCGAGTGGATCCGGCCGAACGGCCAGCCGATCATGAAGGCCCGCCCGATCACGTCGCCGACCGGCACCGTGCCCTGGTCCGGGCCGCCCATGTGGTAGCGCGAGTCGGCCGAGACGTCGCGGTGGTCGCCCATCACCCAGAGCCGCCCGGGCGGCACGGTGACCTGGAACGGCATCCGCGAGGCCGGGTTGCCCGCGGCCAGGTAGGGCTCGTCGATCGGGGTGCCGTTGACGGTGATCCGGCCCTGCGCGTCGCAGCAGACCACGTGGTCGCCGGCCACCCCGATCACCCGCTTGATCAGGTCCTGCTCGTTCGCCGAGGGCAGCAGCCCGACGAAGCTGAAGGCGCTCTTCAGCCCGCGGGCGACCGGCCCGTCGGTGTCCGGCCGGTGGTCGTTCTCCAGCCAGCCGCCCGGGTCCTTGAAGACCACCACGTCGCCGCGCTGCGGGGTGCTGCCGAACCAGGGCGTCAGCTTGTCCACCAACACCCGGTCGCCGATCCGGATGGTCTGCTCCATCGAACCGGACGGAATGACGAACACCTGGACGAAGAAGGTCTTCAGCACCAGCGCGATCACCAGCGCCACCACCGCGACCACCGGCAGCTCGCGCAGCAGCGAGCGGCGGCCGCGCCTGGCCGCCTTGCGCGCGGCCCGGCGGCGCTCGGCCCGGCCCCGTCCGGCGGACGGCCGGCCAGCCGGCCCGGTGCCCGGCCCCGGGGCCGAGGGCGCCGTCCTACCCCTGGTCCCCATGCGCACCGCTCCCCCCTGCGGCGGCGGGGATGGCCGCGAAGCCGGCCGGGCGGTCCAGGCCGCGCCAGCGGCCGATCGGGAAGAGCACCAGGTCGGCCCGCCCGATCACCTTGCGCACCGGCACGAAGCCGCCGCCGGGGTCGCCCAGGTGGTCCCGGGAGTCCCGGGACTGGCTGCGGTGGTCGCCGAGCACGAAGAGCTCGCCGGGCGGCACCTGGATGTCGAAGCCCACCTCGGAGGGGGCGTCGCCGGGGAACAGGTAGTCGCCCTCGGCCAGCGCGGCACCGTTGACGGTCAGCTGCCGGTCGCCGGCCCGGTAGGTCACCCGGTCTCCGCCGACGCCGATCACCCGCTTGACGAAGACCGAGCCGTCGAACGGGCCGATGCCCAGCGCCGCGCCGAGCTTGCGCAGCTCGCCCCCGATCCCGGGGTCGTCGGCGCCGCCCCGGACGAAGGAGTCGGTGCCGTCGAAGACCACCACGTCGCCGCGCCGGACGGTGCCGCCGAACTGGTAGGCGAGCTTGTCGACCAGCAGCCGGTCGCCGGGCCGCAGGGTGTTCTCCATCGACAGCGAGGGCACCGAGAAGGGCTGCGCCACGAAGGCGTTGACCAGCAGCAGCACGCCGACGCAGACCGCCGCCAGCTTGGCCAGGTCGCGCATCCCCCAGCCGTGCCCGCCCTCCTCCTCGGCGGACACGTCCTCCGCGACGGCGGGCGCCTCAACCGGAGGCGTCGGCGCCGAAACGGCCGCGGACCGCGACGGCTCCCGCACCCCGCAGGGTGCCGGTTCGCCGTCGCGGTCCGCGATCGGTTCGTGGCTGCTCATCGGGCCGAAGCTTAGCGGCCCGCCCCGAGCATGCTGAACCCCCGGGCAGCGCCGGGGGCCACGACTCAGCGGTCGCGCTTCTCCTTGATCTTCGCGGCCTTGCCGCGCAGGTCACGGAGGTAGTACAGCTTGGCGCGGCGGACGTCACCGCGGGTGACGACCTCGATCTTCTCGACGATCGGGGTGTGCACCGGGAAGGTGCGCTCCACGCCGACGTTGAAGCTCACCTTGCGGACGGTGAAGGTCTCACCGATGCCCGCGCCGTGGCGGCGGATCACGACGCCCTGGAAGACCTGGACACGGGAGCGGTTGCCCTCGATGACCCGGACGTGGACCTTCAGGGTGTCACCGGCGCGGAAGGCCGGAATGTCGGTGCGCAGCGAGGCCGCGTCGACAGCAGCGAGCTTGTTGCTCATGATGCTCTCCATCGCAGGCGCCACGGGCCGCCCACGGAATTAGTCACGATGGGGTCTGTTGCGGGCCGCTTCGGCTGGCGGCGAATCCCCCGTGGCGGGGACGCCGGTCCACTGGCCCCCTCGCGGGAGCCGGGCGACAGACAACAGCCGCCTATTGTTCCACAGCCCCCGTCACGGGGAGAAATCGGCCGCCCGCCTCGTCCCAGCGCAGCCCGAGCACGCTCAGCGCCTCGCGCTCCTTCTTGTCGAAGCCCTCCAGCCGCCAGCGCTCGACCAGGTCGGGCCGGTTGGCCAGGGTCCGGGCGAAGGCCTGCTCCCGGCGCCAGCGGGCGATCCTGCCGTGGTTGCCGCTGAGCAGCACCTCGGGCACCTCGCGGCCGCGCCACTCCGCGGGCTTGGTGTAGACCGGGCCCTCCAGCAGGTCGGCCATCGCCCCGGGGGCGAAGGAGTCGTCCTGGTGCGAGGCGGCGTTGCCGAGCACCCCGGGCAGCAGCCGGGCGATCGCCTCCACCATGACCAGCACCGCGACCTCGCCGCCGGCCAGCACGTAGTCGCCGATCGAGGCCTCGACCACCGGCATCCGGGTGGCCGCCTCCTCGATCACCCGCCGGTCGATGCCCTCGTACCGGGCCGGCGCGAAGGCCAGCCAGGACTGCCCGGCCAGCCGCTGGGCCAGCTCCTGGGTGAACGGCACGCCGCTGGGGGTGGGCACCACCAGGGTCGGCACCTGCCCCTCGGGGCCGGCCGCGAGCACCGCGTCCAGCGCCTCGCCCCAGGGCTCGGGCTTCATCACCATGCCGGGGCCGCCGCCGTACGGGGTGTCGTCCACGGTGCGGTGCACGTCGTGGGTCCAGCCGCGCAGGTCGTGCAGGTGCACGTCGAGCTGGCCGCGGGCGCGGGCCTTGCCGACCAGCGAGACGTCCAGCGGCTCCAGGTACTCGGGGAAGATGGTGACGACGTCGATCCGCATGCCGTCGCTCACCGGTCGTGCTCCGGGCCGCCGTCGACGGCGGCCTCGGACTCGTCCACCAGGCCCGGCGGCGGGGTGATCACGCAGCGCTGCTCGGCCAGGTCGACGACCGGCACGATCTGCTGGACGAACGGGACCAGCACCTCGGTGCCGTCCGGCCGGGTCACCGTCAGCAGGTCCTGGTACGGCAGGTGGACCACCTCGGTGAGCTCGCCGATCAGAGTGCCGTCGGTGAGCACCACGTCCAGCCCGATCAGCTGGTGGTCGTAGTACTCGTCCTCCTCCTCCGGCCGCTCCTCCGGGTCGACCTCGGCGATCAGCATGGTGTTGCGCAGCGTCTCGGCGGCGGTGCGGTCCTTGATCCCGGCGAACCGGATCAGCAGCCTGCCGCTGTGCACCTTGCCGGACTCCACGGTGAGCGGGCCGACCGCGGCCGGGTCGGTGAGCAGCACCGCGCCCGGTCCGAGCCGCAGCTCGGGTTCGTCGGTGCGGACCTCGACGAAGACGTCCCCCCGGATGCCGTGTGCGCGGCCGATCCGGCCGACGACGAGCTGCACGGTTCGTTCTCCTGTACTGGTGTGCTGAGCGAACGGCGGAAAAGCGGAAAAGCCGAACGGCCGGGACGCGCGAGGCGTCCCGGCCGTTCCGAGCGGACGGCGGTGACCGTCAGCGGACGTTGTCCACGTCGACCAGGTCGACCCGGACGTTGCGTCCGCCGAGCGCGCCCACCACGGTGCGCAGCGCTCGGGCGGTCCGACCGCCGCGACCGATCACCTTGCCGAGGTCATCGGGGTGCACCCGCACCTCGATGGTGTTCCCGCGACGCAGGTTGCGCGAGCGCACCTGAACGTCGTCGGGGTGCTCGACGATGCCCTTCACCAGGTGGTCCAGGGCGTCCTCGATCACGATCAGGCCTCGGTGGTCTCGGCGTCAGCCTCGACCTTGTCCGACTTCTTGGCCTTCGGGGTGATGGCGACACCGGTGGTGGCGTCCTCGAAGCCGGCGACGGCCTTCGCGAACAGGTGCGAGAAGTCCTCGGTCTTCGGCTCGGCGACCAGCAGCGGCGCCGGGGCCGGCAGGCCCTTGAACTTCTGCCAGTCGCCGGTCAGCTTGAGGATGGCGAGGACCGGCTCGGTCGGCTGGGCGCCGACGGACAGCCAGTACTGGGCGCGCTCGCCGTCGACCTCGATCTTCGAGGGGTTGTAGGTCGGCTGGTAGATGCCGATCTCCTCGATCGCGCGGCCGTCACGCTTGGTGCGCGAGTCGGCGACGACGATGCGGTAGTGCGGGGAGCGGATCTTGCCGAGACGCTTGAGCTTGATCTTGACTGCCACGGGAGTGGGTTCTCCTGAAGTTGACGTGGGTGAACGACCGCGCTCCGCGTGGGGACAGCGGGGCCGGTCGGACCGGTGACACGCCAGCCGTGAGGAGAGAGGGTCCTTCTTGGCTGTCGGGTATCAGCTATCGATTGTGCCACACCGCTGGAGCTCCCCCGACCGGGCGGTACCCGGCCGGGGGGAGCGGCGGATCAGGCGATCTTGAACGGCTGCTGGCAGGCGCCGCAGACGATCGAGGCCTGGGCGAGCACCGAGGGCACCACCCGGACGTTGCGGCCGCAGCCGCACACGGCCTTGACCCGGACGCCGCCGCCGGAGGACCCGTGCCGGGCGGCCGGACCGCGGAAGGTGCGCAGCACCCCGCCGTCGACCGAGCCGGCCACCGCCTGCTGGTGGGCGCCGAGGGCGCTCTCCAGCCGCTCAATGGTCGCGGCGTACCGCTCCTGCGTCTCGGCGAGCATGGTGACCTGGGAGAACCCGCTGCTGGCGTGCGGCTCGACCGGGTGGGCCAGGCCCAGCTCGGAGGCGAGCAGCAGGAAGCGGCGGTTGTGATAGCGCCCGGCCCGGGAGGTGTCCCGGATCTCGCGCGCGGCGGCCAGGCCGTGGGCGGCCTCGTGCAGCAGCCGCTCGAAGCCGAGCGTGGTGCCGCAGGCCGACGAGGACTCACCGATCAGCGCCTCCGGCGAGGCGAGGTCGGGGAGGTCCTGGTGATAGGCCTGGATGTCGCTCCAGGCGGCGGCCAGTTCGGCCGCGAGGACGAGGGGCTGTGTCGTGCTCACGCTATACCAACGAGGGAATCGGTTCCGGCGTTCCATTCCTGAGCGCTTCCGGGCAATTCCCGGGAAACTCTCAGCTGGGCGTGCTGCTGCCCGCGTTGAGTATTCGAAATCTGACGCAAGACCAACCCCCTCCGGTGTCTGCACCCGTCGATGATTCGCCGGGGCCGCCGAATCCTCGGCCCAACGGGTTCGCTGGGCCCTGTACGGCCCGGGCCCCTTGTCGGATTTTTGACAGGGCCACGGGCCGTACACCGTACCGCTAGTTCGCCCCTGCTGGGAGTTGACTGGCCAGTAGGCGAGACACCGTCACCTATTCAGTACGCGCGCGCGACAATCGCGATATTGCCGTCCTGGTCGTAGGAGCCGGGCACCGAGCCGTCGGCGGCGACCAGGCAGCGCACCGAGACGCCCTGCTCGGCCAGCTTGGCCTCGCCCTCCGGGCCGAGGTCGGCCCAGCGGATCCGGCCCCAGCCGGTGGCGGCGGCCTCGACGCACTCGTCGAGGGTCTTCACGTCCACCGTGCGGGCCTCGCGGCGGTCCCGGGACTGCTTGAGCAGCAGCGCCTGGTCCTCCTCGAGGATGCCCGGCAGCAGGGCGGCCAGCGCGTCGATCTGCACCGGCGCCTTGCCGCCCGGGATCCGGCGGGCCAGCATCGCGGTGCCGGCCTCCAGGTCGCGCGGGCCGACCTCGATCCGCAGCGGCACGCCCTTGAGCTCCCAGTCCACCGCGCGGCGGCCGAACGGGGTGTCGGTGCGGTCGTCCACCACGGTGCGGATGCCGGCGGCCTCCAGGGCCGCGCCGATCTCGCGCACCTTGGCGATGACCTCGTCCTCGCCCTTGATGGCCAGCACCACGGCCTGCACGGCCGCCAGGCGCGGCGGCACCCGCAGGCCGTTGTCGTCGCCGTGCGACATGATCAGGCCGCCGACCATGCGGGTGGAGACGCCCCAGGAGGTCTGCCAGACGTACTCGCGCTCGGCGCCCTGCAGCTGGTAGGTGGTGTTGAAGGCCTTGGCGAAGTTCTGGCCCAGCTCGTGGCTGGTGCCCATCTGCAGGGCCTTGCCGTCGCCCATCATGCCCTCGAGGGTGAGGGTGTTGATGGCGCCGGCGAACCGCTCCCGGACCGTCTTGCGGCCCAGCACCACGTCGATGGCGAGGATGTTGGTCATGAAGTCGCCGTAGACGTCGGTGTGGATCATCGAGGCGTAGTCGCGGGCGTCCTCGTAGGTCGCGTGCGCGGTGTGCCCCTCCTGCCAGAGGAACTCGGTGGTGCGCAGGAAGACCCGCGGGCGCAGCTCCCAGCGGACCACGTTGGCCCACTGGTTGATCAGCAGCGGCAGGTCGCGGTGGCTCTGCACCCACTTCGAGAAGTACTCGTTGATGATGGTCTCGGAGGTGGGCCGGACCACCACCGGCTCCTCGAGGTCCTTGCCGCCGCCGTGGGTGACCACGGCGAGCTCCGGGGAGAAGCCCTCGACGTGCTCGGCCTCGCGGGTGAGGTAGGACTGCGGGATGAACATCGGGAAGTAGGCGTTCTGCGCGCCGGTCTTCTTGATCCGGGCGTCCATCTCCTGCTGCATCCGCTCCCACAGGCCGTAGCCGTACGGTCGGATGACCATGGTGCCGCGCACCGGACCGTTGTCGGCCAGCTCGGCCTTGTTGATCAGATCCTGGTACCAGCGCGGGAAGTCGTCCGCCTGGGGGGTGAGAACGGGAGCCTTAGCCATGGGCCGCATCGTACGGCGTGGGCGGGTCGGAGCGTGAATCCATATCGCCCGGGGGCGCACGCCGGTGGTGACCGGTGCTCCGGCGCGCTCCTCTGGACGCCGAGCCCGCGCGGCGGTTCCCTGGACCGGGGGGCGCACCACTGGGGGGACCCGGTTCCACGTACCCGATGGGAGGCCGACCAGATGGCTTCGGCGCACGGCACCGCCTTGTCCGGCAGCCCGGACACGTTCCCCGTCCCCGCGGACCCGCCCCGGCCGGGCCCGGGCTCCCGGGCCAGGGACTGGGCCGAGATCCAGGAGCGCACCCTGGTGCCGCTCTACGAGGCGGTGCACGAGCGGCTGGCGGTCGGCCCCGCCACCCGCCTGCTGGGGCTGGGCTGCCGGTCCGGGCTGGCGCTGCTGCTGGCCGCCGCGCGGGGCGCCCGGGTGACCGGCCAGGAGGCCGATCCGCAGCTGCGCGAGCTGGCCCGGGCCCGCGGACTGGCGGTCGCGGCCGGCCCCGGCACCACCCGGACGGCGCATGCGGTGGTCACCCTCTTCGAGCCGCAGCGGCTCGGCCCCGACCCGGACCGCGCGGTGCGCGCCGCGCTGCGACAGGTCCGGCCCGGCGGGGTGCTGGTGCTGGCGGGCCTGGCGGCGGCCGAGGACGGGCCGGTGCAGGCGGTGCTGCGGGTGGCCCGGCACGGCGGCGGCCGGCGCCCGGCCGACCCGCTGGACCCGGCCGGCGCACCGGGCGCGCTGGCGGCCGCCGCCGGGCTGCGGACGCTCGGGCGGGGCCGGGTGGACTGCCCGTTCGGCTACCCGGACCTGGCCGGCGCGGTGCGCGGACTGCTGGCCACCGGCTGGTTCGACGCGGCGGCCGGCTACGCGGGCGAGCGGCCGGTGGCCAAAGAGCTGGCCGAGGCGCTGCACCCGCTGGCCCGGCCGGACGGCTCGGTCTGGCTGCCGGTCACCGCCGAGTACCTGCTGGCCGTGCGGGCCTGACGGACGCTCAGCCGCCGTCCGCCGGGCGCGGGACGCCGGCCGCCCGGTAGGCCTCCGCCTCGTCCAGCGTCTCGGCGGCCAGCAGCGCCTCGGCCAGCGCGTCCAGCCGGGCCCGCTCCTGCTGCAGCTTGCGCACCGCCTCCTGGTAGCACTCGGCGACGATCCGCCGGGCCTCCTGGTC
The DNA here is from genome assembly GCF_042869935.1 of Kitasatospora sp. NPDC006697. Taxonomy (NCBI): domain Bacteria; kingdom Bacillati; phylum Actinomycetota; class Actinomycetes; order Kitasatosporales; family Streptomycetaceae; genus Kitasatospora; species Kitasatospora sp. NPDC006697. The sequence continues at coordinate 51,424 of NZ_JBIAGU010000039.1, read as the reverse complement.
CACCGCGTCCAGGGTGCTCGGCGCGGCGGCCAGCCCGTAGGCGCCCTGGGGGTCGTCGGGGATCGCGGTGAGCCGGCCGACCCGCTCGCTCATCCCCCACCGCCCGGCCATCCCCCGGGCCAGGTTGGTGACCTGCTGCAGGTCGCTCTCCGCACCGGTGGTGATCACCCCGTAGACCACCTGCTCGGCCGCCATGCCGCCGAGCGCGCCGATGATCCGGCCGCGCAGGTACTCCTCGGTGTAGGAGTACCGGTCCGCCTCCGGAGTGGAGACGGTGACGCCGAGCGCCCGGCCGCGCGGCACGATGGTCACCTTGCGGACCGGGTCGGCGCCGGGCTGCAGCATGCCGAGCAGCGCGTGGCCGCTCTCGTGGTAGGCGGTGCGGCGGCGCTCCTCCTGCGGCATCACCAGCGGACGGACGGCGCCGAGCTGGACCTTCTCCAGCGCGTCCGAGAGGTCCCGCTGGTCCACCGCGTCCTGCTTGCGGCGCACCGCCAGCAGGGCCGCCTCGTTGACCAGGTTGGCCAGCTCCGCGCCGGTCATGCCCGGGGTGGTCTTGGCCACCTCGGTCAGGCTGGTGCCCTCGGCCAGCGGCACGTCGCGGGCGTGGATGGCCAGGATCGCGGCCCGGCCGTCCCGGTCCGGCGGGCTGACGCTGACCACCCGGTCGAACCGGCCGGGGCGCAGCAGCGCCGGGTCCAGCACATCGGCCCGGTTGGTCGCGGCGATCACCACCACACCCTCGGAGCCGGTGAAGCCGTCCATCTCGGTGAGGATCTGGTTGAGCGTCTGCTCGCGCTCGTCGTGCCCGCCCATCGCGTTGCCGCCGCCGCGCCTGCGGCCGATGGTGTCGATCTCGTCGATGAAGATGATCGACGGCGCGACCTTGCGGGCCTCGGAGAAGAGCTCGCGGACCCGGCTGGCGCCGACGCCGACGATCATCTCGATGAACTCGGAGGCGGAGGCGGAGAAGAACGGCACCCCGGCCTCGCCCGCCACCGCCCGGGCCAGCAGGGTCTTGCCGGTGCCGGGCGGGCCGGCCAGCAGCACCCCGCCGGGCATCTTGGCGCCCAGCCTCCGGTAGGCCTGGGGGTTCTTCAGGAAGTCGACCACCTCGGTCAGCTCGGCCTTGACCTCGTCGATGCCGGCCACGTCGGCGAAGGTGGTGCGCTTGCCCTCCTCCGAGGCGACCGGCTTGGGCGGGGCCTTGCGGCCGAGCGGGCCGCCGCCGAGCCCGCCGGCCATCCGGCGGGCCAGCAGCACCCAGACCAGGACCAGCAGCAGCATCGGGGCCAGCGAGATCAGCAGGTTCGCCAGGAAGCTGCGCTGCTGCACCACCGGCTCGGCGGTCACCTCGACGCCCTGCACCTGGAGGGTGTTCCAGAGGTTGTCGGTGGCGAACGAGGGCCGCTGGGTGGTGAAGTCGGTGTAGTCGCCCTTGCCGCCGTTCGGCTTGGGCACGGCCGCCTTGAGGTGGCCCTGGATCGCGTCGCCCTTGGAGTAGAGCTTGGCGACGTTGCCCCGGCTGAGCTGGTTGGTGAACTCGGTGTAGGAGATCGTGGTGCCGCCGTTGTTGCCGAAGAAGCTCAGCAGCGCGTCGCTGATCAGGAACACCACCAGCGCGGTGAGGATCAGGCCGAGCCAGCCGCCGGGCATCTTGCGGCGGGGCGGGACCGGGGGCGGCGGGGGCGGGGCCCCCTCGGACCGCCAGGGCTTCTCCGGGTTCTGACGGGGCGGCACGGGATCGGTCACGTGACGGACCATACGGGTCCAAAACCGGACGATCCATCAGCAACGCCGCCCGGCTACTCCGCCACGGCCCCCAGCGGCCGCCACTCCTCCACGGTGAGCGCGAACCGCTCGTGGTCGCGCCAGGCGCCGTCCAGGAAGAGCATCCGCGGGGTGAAGCCCTCGTGCCGGAAACCCAGCCGGCGGGCCAGCGCGATCGACCGGGCGTTCTCCGGCTGCACGTTGATCTCCAGCCGGTGCAGGCCCAGCCCGCCGACCAGCTGGTCGGCGAAGCAGCGGTCCACCACCAGCCGCATGCCCTCGCTCATCCGCCCGGTGCCCGCGTAGGGCAGGTAGCTGTCGTAGCCCAGCGCGGCGTTGCAGAACCGGCCCATCACGATGTTGGAGACGTTGCACTTGCCGACCAGGCCGCCGTCCTCCCGGTCCACGATCAGGTAGCTGCGCAGACCGGGGCCCTGGCGGCGCAGCAGGTCCGGCAGGCCGTCCGGCTCGACCGGGTTCCACTGCCCGATGTGGGTGGCCGACCGTCTCACCGCCGCCGCGTACTCGGTGACGTCGGTTGGCCTGGGGGGACGGATGGTCACACGGGTCATCGGACCATGATGGAGCATGCCGACGGCCCGCCAGCAGGCTGACGGGCCGTCGGTGCGGGCCTGCCTACAGCAGGTCCTTGAACTCCTTGGGCAGTTCGAAGTCGGCCGGGCCCTGGCCCGGGCCCAGGCCGAACGCGCCGCCCGCCTCGGTCCCGGCGGCCGGGCCGAGCGCCTTGCGCTGGGCGGCCGCGGCCTCCTCCTGGGCCCGCTTGAGCGGGTTGCCGCTCTTGCGCTTGCCCTTGGCCTGCGGGGCCTTCTTGGCGTTCTTCCTGGCGCCGCCGCCCATCCCGGGGATGCCCGGCATGCCGGGCACGCCCTTGCCGGAGGCCATCGCGGACATCATCTTGCGGGCCTCGAAGAACCGCTCGACCAGGTTCTTCACCTCGCCGACCTGGACGCCGGAGCCCTTGGCGATGCGGGCCCGGCGCTGGCCGTTGATGATCTCCGGCTCGGCCCGCTCGCCCGGGGTCATCGACTTGATGATCGCGCCGACCCGGTTGACGTCCTTGTCGTCGATGTTGTTGATCTGGTCGCGGATCTGGCCCATGCCCGGCAGCATGCCGAGCAGCTTGGAGATCGAGCCCATCTTCTGGACCTGCTCCAGCTGGGACAGGAAGTCGTCCAGTGTGAAGGCCTTCGGGCCGCCGCGCAGCTTGGCGGCCATCTTCTCGGCCTCGGCCTGGGAGAAGGTCTGCTCGGCCTTCTCGATCAGCGACAGCACGTCGCCCATGCCGAGGATCCGGGAGGCCATCCGGTCCGGGTGGAAGGCGTCGAAGTCGTCGACCTTCTCGCCGTTGGAGGCGAACATGATCTGCCGGCCGGTGATGTGCGCCACCGAGAGCGCGGCACCGCCGCGGGCGTCGCCGTCCAGCTTGGAGAGCACCACGCCGGTGAAGTCGACGCCCTCGAGGAAGGCCTGCGCGGTGGTCACCGCGTCCTGGCCGATCATCGCGTCGACCACGAACAGGACCTCGTCCGGCTGGACCGCGGCCCGGATGTCGGCGGCCTGCTGCATCAGCTCGGCGTCGATGCCGAGCCGGCCGGCGGTGTCGACGATGACGACGTCGTACTGCTTCTGCTTGGCGTACTCGATCGAGTCGCGGGCCACCTTGACCGGGTCGCCGACGCCGTTGCCCGGCTCCGGCCCGTAGAACGACACCCCGGCCCGCTCGGCCACGATGTTCAGCTGGTTGACCGCGTTCGGCCGCTGCAGGTCACAGGCGACCAGCAGCGGGGTGTGCTTCTGCTTCTTCAGCCAGTGGCCCAGCTTCCCGGCCAGCGTGGTCTTGCCGGCGCCCTGCAGACCGGCCAGCATGATCACGGTCGGCCCGGTCTTGGCGTACTTCAGCCGCCGGGTCTCACCGCCGAGGATGTTGACGAGCTCCTCGTTGACGATCTTGATGATCTGCTGCGCCGGGTTGAGCGCCCCCGACACCTCGGAGCCCAGCGCGCGGTCCTTCACCTGCTTGATGAAGGCCCGCACCACCGGCAGCGCGACGTCCGCCTCCAGCAGCGCGATCCGGATCTCCCGGGCGGTGGCGTCGATGTCCGCCTCGCTGAGGCGGCCCTTGCCCCTCAGGTTCTTGAACGTCGCTGCGAGGCGGTCGGAAAGAGTGTCGAACACGTCGGTCGCGGGTCCCTTGCGGCATCGATGGAGGTACGGGTTTCCTCCCCAGGGTATCCGGCCCGCCGGGGAAGAGCGGCGCCCCGGTCAGCGCAGTGCCGCCTGGAGCTCCGCGGCGAGCTTTCCGGCGGTGTCCCGGTCGAGCGGGCGGCCGGTGGGGTCGGTGAGGTAGAAGGCGTCGACGGCGTCCGCGCCCAGGGTGCTGACGTGGGCGGTGCGGACCCGGACGCCGGCGGTGTCCAGGGCACGGCCGATCCGGTGCAGCAGGCCCGGGGCGTCGTGGGCGCGGACCTCCAGGACGGTGGCGCTGGCCGAGGCGCCGCCGGGGGCGACGGTGACCACCGGCGGGGGCGGGGCGATGCCGCGGCGGCGCGGGGCGGCGGCGTCGCGTTCGGCGAGTTTGCGGCCGGTGTCCAGCGAACCGTCCAGGGCCCGGCGCAGGTCGGCGCGCAGGCGGGTGCCCTCCGGCAGTTCGCCGAACTCGGCCGCCACCCGCCAGGAGAGCAGCAGCACCGGGCCGGCCCCGATCGGGTCCAGCTCGCGCAGGGTCAGCGAACGGACCGTCAGCCGGTTGAGCGCCAGCACCCCGGCGACGGTGCCGAGCAGGCCCGGCCGGTCCGGGATGGCCAGCGCCAGCTCCACGCCCATCGGCTCGCCGGCCGGCGCGTCCCGCTCGGTCTCGGCGCGCAGCAGCAGTGCGGGCTCGCCGGTCCGGGCGGCCTCCACCGCCAGCCGCTCCTCCTCCACCGAGGCCGTGGAGGCGGGCGGCCCGGCCTGGCCCGGCGCGCCCTCCAGCAGCTCGGCCGCCCGCCGCACCAGCCCGGCCACCAGCGAGGCCCGCCAGCCGCTCCACGCGGCCGGCCCGGTGGCCAGCGCGTCCGCCTCGGTGAGCGCGTGCAGCAGCTCCAGGTGCCCGGCCGTGCCGACCGCCTTGGCCACCAGCTCCACGGTGGCCGGGTCGTCCGGGTCGCGCCGGGTGGCGGTCTCGATCAGCGTCAGGTGGTGGCGGACCAGCAGCGCCAGGCTCTCGGTGTCGTCCTGGTCGAAGCCCATCCGGGCGGCCATGTCCCGCACGATCACCTCCCCGGCCACCGAGTGGTCGCCCGGCCAGCCCTTGCCCATGTCGTGCAGCAGCCCGGCGACCAGCAGCAGGTCGGGCCGGGCCACCCGGCGGGTCAGCGCGGCCGCCCGCACCGCGGTCTCCACCAGGTGCCGGTCCACCGTCCAGGTGTGCACCGCGTTGCGCTGCGGGCGGCAGCGGACCCGCTCCCAGTCCGGCAGCAGCCGGGTGATCAGCCCCTCGACCTCCAGCGCCTCCCAGACCGGCAGGCAGGCCCGGCCCGCGCCGAGCAGGGTGACCAGTTGCTCGCGGGCCTCGGTCGGCCAGGGCACCGGCAGCGGCCCGGCCTCGGCGGCCAGCCGGCGGGCGGTGGCGTGCGAGAGCACCAGGCCGTTCTGCGCGGCTGCGGCCGCCGCCCGCAGCGGCAGCACCGGGTCGGTGGCCGGCCGGGCGCCCTGCGCCAGCACCGCCTCGCCGTCCTGCTCCACCACGCCCTCGGCCAGCGGCTCGCGGACCGGGCCGCGGACCGGCGCGCCCCGGCCGCCGCCGTTGAACGGGAAGAAGAACGGGCGCCGGCCGCGGCTGCGGCGGGCCGCCAGCAGCCGGTCGACGGTCCGCCAGGTCACCTCGCCGGCGTACCGGACGGTGCGGGCGGCCTGGTAGACCTCGCGCAGCAGGGTGTCGGCGTCCAGCACCCCGAGCCGCGCGGCCACCTGGTCCTGGTCCTGCAGGCTCAGCCGCTCGGTGGCCCGCCCGGTGACCAGGTGCAGCGCGTCCCGGACGTCGGCCAGCTTCTGCCGGGCGGCGTCCAGCCCCTCCCGCGGGGCGTCGGCCAGCCAGGAGGCGGCCACCGCGTCCAGCTCGACCAGGTCGCGCAGCCCGCCCCTGGCCTCCTTGAGGTCGGGCTCCAGCAGGAAGGAGAGCTCGCCGTGCCGCTCGGCCCGGGCCTGCCCGAGCTCGCGCAGCTCGGGCAGCCGCTCCGGCGCCCGGGCCCGCCAGTCGGCCAGCACCTCCGAGCGCAGCCGCCCGGTCAGCTCGGCGTCGCCGGCCAGGTGCCGGGCGTCCAGCAGGCCGAGCTGCGCCTTCAGGTCGGCGGCGGCCACCTCGCGCGCCTCGGCCGGGCGGCGCACCGAGTGGTCCAGCGCCACCCCGCTGTCCCAGACCGGGTACCAGATCCGGTCGGCCAGCTCGGCGACCGGCCCGCCCTCGTGCAGCAGCAGCAGGTCGAGGTCGCTGCGCGGGGAGAGCTCGCCGCGGCCGTAGCCGCCGACCGCGACCAGCGCGGTGCCGGGCGGCGGCCCGGCCCGCTCGAAGAGCGCGGCCAGCCAGTCGTCGGTGAGCCGGGCCAGCGCGGTGCGCCGGGCCCGGCCGGCCAGGGCGGGGTCGGCGAGCAGCGCGGCCCTGGCCCGCTGGTGGTCGGTGCGGTCGGCGGGGTCGACGGGGCCGGCGGATTCGGTGGTGGTCACTGGGGCTCCCGGGTGGTCGGGCCTGCGCGGGCGGTGAAACGCCGTCAGCGGACCCGCGACTGCTCGCGGGTCCGCTCGGGTCGTGCGACTGGTGCGGGTGTTACAGGGCGTCGGGTCCGCGCTCGCCGGTCCGGACCCGGACCAGGGTCTCGACCGGCACGGCCCAGACCTTGCCGTCCCCGATCTTGCCGGTCCTGGCGGACTTGACCAGGACCTCGATCACGTCCTCGGCGTCGCCGTCCTCGACCACGACCTCTATCCGGACCTTGGGCACCAGGTCCACGGTGTACTCGGCGCCCCGGTAGACCTCGGTGTGGCCGCGCTGGCGGCCGTAGCCGCTGGCCTCGGTGACGGTCAGCCCGTGCACCCCGAAGGCCTGCAGGGCCTCCTTGACCGCCTCCAGCTGGTGCGGCTTCACGACGGCGGTGATCAGCTTCATCAGGCGTCCACCCCGGTCTTCTCGCTGTTCTTGGTGCTGCTCGCGGCGGCCGGCGCGGGCCCGCTGAGGGCACGGGCCAGGCTGGCGCCCACGGCGCTGAAGTCGTAGGCCGACTCGGCGTGCTCGGCCTGGTCGATGCCGGCCACCTCGACGTCCTCGGCGACCCGGAACCCGATGGTCTTCTGGATCGCCTGACCGAGCAGCCAGGAGATCACGAAGGAGTAGACCGCGACCACCGCCACGCCCATCGCCTGCTTGCCCAGCTGGCCGACCCCGCCGCCGTAGAACAGGCCCTTGGCGGTCTGGCCGACGTGGCCGGTGGCGAAGAAGCCGATCAGCAGCGAGCCGATCGCCCCGCCGACCGCGTGCACGCCCACCACGTCGAGCGAGTCGTCGAAGCCGAGCTTGTACTTGAGCGAGATCGCCGCGGCGCAGACCGCACCCGCGATCAGGCCGATCGCCACCGCGCCCAGCATCGAGACCGAGCCGCAGGCCGGGGTGATCGCCACCAGGCCGGCCACCGCTCCGGAGGCCGCGCCCAGCGAGGTGAAGGCGCCGTGCCGCAGCTTCTCGTAGGCCAGCCAGCCGAGCATCGCGGCGGCGGTGGCGACCTGGGTGTTCATGAAGGCCATCCCGGCCACGCCGTTGGCGGCCAGCGCCGAGCCGGCGTTGAAGCCGAACCAGCCGAACCAGAGCAGCCCGGAGCCGAGCATCACCAGCGGCAGGCTGTGCGGCCGCATCGGGTCCTTCTTGAAGCCGATCCGCTTGCCCAGCACCAGGCACAGGGCCAGGCCCGCCACACCGGCGTTGATGTGCACCGCGGTGCCGCCGGCGAAGTCGATCACGCCCTGCCGGTCGCCCAGCCAGCCGCCGTGCCCGTTGTCGAAGAAGAAGACCCAGTGCGCGACCGGGAAGTAGACGATGGTCACCCAGAGCGCGATGAAGAGCGCCCAGGCGGTGAACTTGGCCCGGTCCGCGATGGCGCCGCTGATCAGCGCCGGGGTGATCACCGCGAACATCAGCTGGAAGGCCGCGAAGGCGGTGACCGGGATCGAGCCGCTCAGGTCGTTCAGGCCGATCCCGCGCATCCCGAGGTGGTCGAGGTTGCCGATCAGGCCGTGGAAGGCGTCCGTGCCGAAGCTGAGGGTGTACCCGTAGAGCACCCAGAGCACGGTCACGATGCCCAGGGCGATAAAGCTCATGACCAGCATGTTGAGGGTGCTCTTGACCCTGACCATGCCCCCGTAGAAGAAGGCCAGCCCAGGGGTCATCAACATGACCAGGGCTGCACTGATGAGTACGAAGGCGGTGTCGCCCCCGCTGAAGCCGTCCGGCATCGGCGTCTCCTCGAACGTGTCGCAGCCGCTCCACCCCCGGGTCGTCCCGTCCCGCCCGGGGTGGCGGCGATGCAGAGGAGAGTGCCGAAGCCGGGTTTCGGTCAGTGCGGCTCGGTGTTTCGCCGGGGTGACACGGTTGACGCACGCGTTACGTGCGCGTGAACCGGGCCGCTCGGGGCACTCTTGACGGGGACCCGACCACCGATTACACCACCTCGTACTCGGGGATCTGCTCCACCACCAGGTCTGCCAGCCGGTTGACGGCGGGCACCGAGCGGTAGTCCCGGCTGGCCGCGGCGGTGGTCTTGCGGACCCGGGTGTTCAGCCGCTCGGAGCGCACCTTCCCGGCGATCTCCACCGCCTCCTCGGCGATCACCGCGGCCTGCTCCGGCTCGCCCTGCAGCAGGTGCACGCTGGCCATGCCGACCAGGTTGAAGGCGTAGGAGCGGGTGTGGTTCTCCATGTCCTCGCGGAACAGGTCGACCGCGGTCTCCATGTGCGGGGCGGCCAGCGAGGCGTACCGCGGGCTGCGGCTGGAGTGGTAGGCCAGGTCGCGGAAGGAGTGCGCGTTCTCCGCGTAGAGCTCGGCCTTGGAGAAGAACCGCAGCCAGTCCGGGTCCTGCTCGACCGGGCCGGCGTCGGTGTAGGTGTCCTCGGCCAGCCGGACCGCCCGGGCGCAGCGGTTGACCTCGCCGATGTTGGAGTAGGCGCGGGCCTCCATCGCGTAGAGCAGCGCCTGCTGGCGGGGGGTGGCGGTGTCCCGGCTGCCGTACTGGGCGAGGTGGATCAGCTCCAGGGCGTCCTCGCCGCGGTTGAGGTGGATCATCTGGCGGCTCATGTCGGTGAGGATCAGCGCGCCGAACGGGCGGTCGCCGGCCTCCTTGGCCGCGTGCAGCGCCAGCACGTAGTACTTCTGCGCGCTCGGGTGCATGCCGACGTCGTAGGACATCCAGCCCGCCAGGTGGGCGAGCTCGGCGGTGAGCCGGAAGAGCCGCCGGGTCACGCCGGGCGGGTAGGTCTCCTGCAGCAGGTCGGTGACCTCGTGCAGCTGGCCGACCACCGCCTTGCGGCGCAGCCCGCCGCCGTTCTGCGCGTCCCACTGGCGGAACATCACCGTGGTCTGCTCCAGCAGTTGCAGCTCGGGCTCGGAGAGCCGCCCGGTGTAGGGCTCGCCGCCGTTGGCGGAGGCCAGGATCGGGGTCGGGGTGCCGCCGGGACCGGGGGTGAGCCAGCGCTGCATCGGCTCGACCAGTGCGGCGCCGGCGGTCAGCACCAGTGAGGTGCCGAGGAAGCCGCGCCGGTTGAGCATCAGGTCGCTGCGCGAGTACTCGCTGATCAGCTGCACGGTCTGCGGGCCGCTCCAGGGCAGGTCCACGCCGCCGCCGGCCACGGTGGAGACCGGCACGGCGACCCGCAGCCCCAGGTCCTCCTCGGAGACCACGGAGCCGAACCGCTCGGAGAACAGGTCGGACATGATCTTCGGGATCGGCTCGCGCGGCTGCTCGCCGTCCAGCCAGCGGCGCACCCGGGAGGTGTCGGTGCTCACATGGTGGGCGCCGAGCTGGCGCGCCTGCCGGTTGACCTGGCGGGCGAACTCGCCCTTGGACCACCCGCTGCGCGCGAACCACGCGGTGAGTTTCTCGTTGGGCTGCTTCTCTGCCATTGAGGGTCCACCTGTCCCGCCCGACCCCGCTCGGGGGTCCCGTCCCGTTCCCGCTCGGCCGCACCCTCCCGGTGCGTGATCCGAACGTAACGTGCCGTGAGCCGTCCGGGGGATGGTTCGCCGGGAAACGCCACCATTCGCCACCCCCGCGAGTGAAGCCGACGGGCCGTCAACGGCGGTTCACTGGTGGGCGGTCCGCGGCCCGGGCCTCCCGTTGCACGGCCCCGTCCCGACCGCGCGCACCCACTGCCGCGCGCCGTCCGGCGTACCGTCGCGCCGGGGAGCAGAATTTGACAAAGCGTCACAGTCCCGTAACCGCCGGCAACCGAAATCTGTTGGGGGAGGCATGGACAACCTGTTCGGCGATCTGAGGTTCGGCTCCCGCCGCCGCAGCCGCGCCACCGCGTGCCAGGCCGCGGCCGAGTACGCCGGCCGCTGGGGCTGGACGGTCGTGCTCGGCGGACCGGCCCGCGCCCACGGCGGCCCCTGCCGCTGCGGCCGGCCGCACTGCGCCGCCCCCGGGCTCCACCCGCTGCCCGGCGAGGCGCCCCGCAAGCTGCCGCCCGGCGCCACCCCGCACGAGGTGCGGGCGCTCTGGGACGGCGGACCGGACGGCTCGGTGCTGCTCGCGGTCGGCCCCCGCTTCGACGTACTGGACGTGCCCGAGCCGGCCGGGCTGCGCGCCCTGGTCCGGCTGGAGCGGATGGGCACCCAGGTCGGCCCGGTGCTGGCCGCGCCGACCGGCCGGCTGTTCTTCTTCGTCGCCCGCGGCACCGCCGACCTGCTGCCCGACCTGCTCTACCGGATGGGCTGGGACGACGCCGCGCTGGACCTGGTCGGCCACGGGGAGGGCGGCTACCTGCCGGCCCCGCCCACCGTGCTGCCGGGCCTGGGCCCGCTGCGCTGGCTGCGCCACCCCTGCCGGGAGAGCGCGGCCCGCCCGCCGCAGGCCCGGCTGCTGCTCGGCACCCTGGCCTACGCCTGCCACCGCGGCCGGGAGCGCGCGGTGGCCGCCGAGCCGGCCTGGCTCGCCTCCTGACACACCGATGGGCGGCCCCCGAACGGGGACCGCCCATCACCGGGAAGCCTCGGCTCAGTCGCCGATCAGCGCGTCCACGAAGGCGCCGGGCTCGAACGGCGCCAGGTCGTCCGCGCCCTCGCCCAGGCCGATCAGCTTGACCGGCACGCCCAGCTCGCGCTGCACCTGCACCACGATGCCGCCCTTGGCGGTGCCGTCCAGCTTGGTCAGCACGATGCCGGTGATCTCCACCACCTCGGCGAAGACCCGGGCCTGCACCAGCCCGTTCTGGCCGGTGGTGGCGTCCAGCACCAGCAGCACCTCGTCCACCGGGCCGTGCTTCTCCACCACCCGCTTGACCTTGCCCAGCTCGTCCATCAGGCCGGTCTTGGTGTGCAGCCGGCCGGCGGTGTCCACCAGCACGGTGTCCGCGCCCTCGGCGATGCCCTCCTTGACGGCGTCGAAGGCCACCGAGGCCGGGTCGCCGCCCTCCGGGCCGCGCACCGTGCGGGCGCCGACCCGCTCGCCCCAGGTCTGCAGCTGGTCGGCGGCGGCGGCCCGGAAGGTGTCGGCCGCGCCGAGCACCACGCTGCGGCCGTCGGCCACCAGCACCCGGGCGAGCTTGCCGGAGGTGGTGGTCTTGCCGACCCCGTTGACGCCGACCACCAGGACCACCGCCGGGCGGCCGTCCTCGTGCTTGGCGGTCTTCAGCGAGCGGTCGGCCTCGGTGCCGATCAGCGCCACCAGCTCCTCGCGCAGCAGACCGCGCAGCTCGTCCGGGGTGCGGGTTCCGAGCACCTTGACCCGGGTGCGCAGCCGCTCGACCAGCTCCTGGGTGGGGGCCACGCCGATGTCCGCGGTGAGCAGGGTGTCCTCGATCTCCTCCCAGGTCTCCTCGTCCAGCCGGTCCCGGGCGAGCAGGGTGAGCAGGCCCTTGCCGAGCGCGTTCTGCGAACGGGAGAGCCTCGACCGCAGCCGCACCAGGCGGCCGGCGGTCGGCTCCGGCACCTCGAGCGCGGGCGCCTCGGCGACCTGCTCCGGGCTGAGCTCGTCCGTCTCGGGCAGCTCGACCTGCTCGACGGTCCTGGCCGGCTCCTCGCGCGGAGGCGCCGCCTCCTCCCCGACCTGGGGCTCGGCCGGGGCGGCCGGCGGGGTGAGGGTGGCCGTCCGGTCCGGGGGCAGTTCCTTACGTCGTCTGCCGCTGACGACGAGGCCGGCGACCGCACCGATGGCGATCACGGCGATGACTACGGCAAGGATCACGTATTCCATAACCGTGCCAGTATCCGGTACGACGGCCCGAAGCGGGGCTAGGCGGGCTGCGCCTCCTTCTCCCGTTGCCGCATCGGGACCTTCCGCTCCCGGTGTTCGTCGCGCAGCCGCTGGCTGATCACCTGGGAGATGCCGTCGCCCTTCATGGTCACGCCGTACAGCGCGTCGGCGCACTCCATGGTCAGTTTCTGGTGGGTGATCACGATCAACTGCGAGCTGTCCCGCAGCTCCTCCATGATCGCGATCAGCCGGCGCAGGTTGGTCTCGTCCAGCGCCGCCTCCACCTCGTCCATCACGTAGAACGGGCTCGGCCGGGCCTTGAAGATGGCGACCAGCATGGCCACCGCGGTCAGCGAGCGCTCGCCGCCGGAGAGCAGCGAGAGCCGCTTGACCTTCTTGCCCGGCGGGCGCGCCTCCACCTCGACGCCGGTGGTCAGCATGTCGTCCGGGTCGGTCAGCACCAGCCGGCCCTCGCCGCCCGGGAAGAGCCGGGAGAAGACCCCCTCGAACTGGGCGGCGGTGTCGTGGAAGGCCGCCGTGAACAGCTGCTCCACCCGCTGGTCCACGTCCTTGACGATGTCCAGCAGGTCGCGCCGGCTGCGCTTCAGGTCCTCCAGCTGCTCGCCGAGGAACGTGTGCCGCTCCTCCAGCGCCGCGAACTCCTCCAGCGCCAGCGGGTTGATCTTGCCGAGCTGCTGGTAGGCCTTCTCGGCGGCGCGCAGCCGGCGCTCCTGCTCGGCCCGGACGTACGGCCGCGGCTCCCCCGGCTCCTCCCCCTCCTCGGCAGTGGCATCGGCGGCTTCCGCCGCGGGCGGCGGCGGAACGGGCTGGTCCGGGCCGTACTCGGCCAGCAGCCCGTCGGCCTCCACCCCGAACTCCTCCAGCGCCCGGGCCTCCAACTGCTCGATCCGCAGCCGCTTCTCGGCCCGCAGCACCTCGTCCCGGTGGCCCGCGTCGACCAGTTTGTCCAGCTCCTCCTTGAGCTCCCGGCCCTGTTCCCGGGCCGTCCGGAGCGCGGTCTCGCGGGCCGCCCTGGCCTGCTCCACCCGGGTCCGCTCGGCCTCCGCCCGGGCGGTGGAAACCTCCAGGCAGGCCAGCAGGGTGCGGGCGCCGGCCAGCACCGCGCCGGCCACCTGCGCCTCCCGGGCGGCCCGGCGGGCCCGCTCGGCGGCCCGTGCCCGGGACTCCCGCTCGGCCCGGGCGGCGCGGTCCAGCCCGTCGGCCCGGCCGGCCAGCGAGCGGACCCGCTCCTCGTGGGTGCGCACCGCGAGCCGGGCCTCCAGTTCGCGCTGGCGGGCCAGCACGCCCTGCTCGGCCAGCCGGTCGCGCTCGCCCTGGTCGGGCTCGTCCTCCTGCTCCTCGGCCAGCTCCTCGGCCACCGCCAGCCGCTCGGCCAGCTCCTCGGCGGCCTCCAGCGCGCTCTGCCGGCCCTGCTCGGCCTTGGCCAGCGCGTTCTCGGCCCGCTCGGCCTCGCCGGCCGCGGCCCGGGCCTGGCCGCCGAGCCGGCCCAGGGTGCCGGCCGTCTCGGCCCGCTGCTTCTCGGCGCCGCGCCGCTCGGCGGCCAGCCGCTCCAGTTCGGCGGCCAGCTCCCGGCGCTGCTCCTTGGCCTGCGCCAGCGCCTCGGCCAGTTCGGCGCACTGCCCGGTCAGCTCGGCCAACCGGGCGGCGGCGGCGTCCACCGCGGCCTGGGTCTCCAGCAGGCTGGGCGCGCCGGCCGCGCCGCCCTGGGCCAGCCCGGCGGCGAGCAGGTCACCCTCGGCGGTGACGGCGGTCAGCCCGGGCCGCTCGGCCAGCAGCGCCTGGGCGGCGTCCAGGTCGGCCACCACGGCGGTGCGGGCGAGCAGCGCGCGGACCGCGGGCAGCAGCTCGGCCGGCCCGTCCACCAGGCCGGCCGCCCAGCGGGCACCGGCCGGCAGCGGCGCCGAGGCCGGGTCAGCCGGCTCCGCCGCCCCGGCGACGCCGGCGATCAGCAGCGCGGCCCGGCCGGCGTCCTCGTCGCGCAGCAGCCGCAGTGCCGCGGCGGCGGCCGGCAGCCCGTCCACCGCCACCGCGTCGGCGGCCGCGCCGAGGGCGGCGGCCAGCGCGGTCTCCTCGCCCGGCGCCACGGTGAGCAGCCGGGCGGCCGGGCCGAGCAGCCCGGCCAGCCGGTCGCCGGCCGCGAGCAGCGCGCCGGTGCCGTCCTTGCGCCGCAGCCCGAGGGACAGCGCCTCGTGACGGGCGGTCAGCGCGGCCCGCTCCCGGTCGGCCGCGGCGGCCGCCTCGCGGGCCGCGCTGACCGCCCGCTCGGCGCCGGCCAGCCGCTCGCCGGCCTGCTCGTGCGCGGCCTCCAGCTTCTGATCGCCGCTCTCCAGGCCGGCCACCTGCTCGCGCAGCAGCTCGTACTCGGTGCCGGCCGCCTCGGCGCGCAGCGCGGCCTCGTCCCGGGCGGCGGCCAGCCGCTCGATCTCGGCCTGCGCGCCGGCCGCCCGGGAGGCCGCGGCGGCGGCCTGCCCCTGCAGCCGGGCCAGCCCCTCGCGCCGGTCGGCGGCGGCCCGGGCGGCGGCCCGCAGCCGCTGCTCCTCGGCGGCCAGCGCGCGCTCCAGCTCGGCGCGCTCGGCGACGGCCTCGTCCAGTGCCTGCTCGGCGGCCTCCAGCGATTCGGCCAGCGCGGCCTCCTGCTCGCGGATCCGCGCGGCCTCGGCCTCCAGCTCCTCCGGGTCGCGGCCGCGCCGCTCCGGCTCGCCGCCGCTGGTGGCGTGCCGCACCTTGGCCTCGGCCAGCCCGATGGTGCCGCGGGTCCGCTCGCCGAGCGCGGAGAGCCGGTACCAGGCCTGCCGGACCTCCTCCAGCCGCGGGCCGAGCTGCTCGACCTGGGCCTCCAGCACCGCCTCGCGCTGCCGGGCGGACTGCAGCTCCTGTTCGACCGCGCTGCGCCGCACCCGCAGCGCCAGCTCGTCGGCCACCTCGGCCGCTATGGCCTGCCGCAGGCTCAGCAGGTCGTCGGCGAGCAGCCGCAGCCGGGCGTCTCGCAGCTCGGCCTGGATGCCGGCGGCCCGCCGGGCGATCCGGGCCTGCCGGCCGAGCGGGCCGAGCTGGCGGCGCAGTTCGGCGACCAGGTCCTGCACCCGGTTGAGGTTGGCGGCCATCGCGTCCAGCTTCCGCAGCGCCTTCTCCTTGCGCTTGCGGTGCTTGAGCACCCCGGCGGCCTCCTCGATGAAGGCCCGGCGGCCCTGCGGGTCGGCGTGCAGCACCGAGTCCAGCCGGCCCTGGCCGACGATCACGTGCATCTCGCGGCCGATGCCGGAGTCGGAGAGCAGCTCCTGGATGTCCAGCAGCCGGCAGGTCTCGCCGTTCAGGGCGTACTCGCTGCCGCCGTTGCGGAACATGGTCCGGGTGATCGTCACCTCGGCGTAGTCGATCGGCAGCGCGCCGTCGGTGTTGTCAATGGTGAGCGAGACCTCGGCCCGGCCGAGCGGGGCCCGTCCACTGGTGCCGGCGAAGATGACGTCCTCCATCTTTCCGCCGCGCAGCGTCTTGGCGCCCTGCTCCCCCATCACCCAGGACAGCGCGTCGACCACGTTGGACTTGCCCGAGCCGTTCGGGCCGACCACGCAGGTGATGCCGGGTTCGAAGCGCAGCGTGGTCGCCGAGGCGAAGGACTTGAAGCCGCGCAGGGTGAGGCTCTTCAGGTGCACCCGGTCGACTGTATCCGCCGGGTCCGGCCGGTTTCGTTCGGCGGGGCCGTGGGCAGCCTGAGGAAAAGCCGCTCGGGGGAAGGCGCAGGGGGCCGCCCGGGGGCAGGCACGACGAAGGGACGCCGGTGAGGGCGTCCCTGGGTATCGCGTCCCGAGATCTCGCGTCGGTGCGCGGCAAATCGGCCGGTGCGAGGCCGGTCGATCCCTTGTCCGTTGATCAGGTGCCTAGAACCAGGCGCCTGCGGATCAGGTGAGTGCGGGCTCCCGCTGTCCGAGGTCGATGCTGTCGAGCAGGGAGTGCTCGGTAGCGACCGCGACCAGCGCGTTGTTCTCGGCCTGCATCCGAACGAGTTCGGCCTCCAGGTCCAGGACGCGCTGCTGAAGCCGCCGCATCTCGGAGAGCATTCGCGGGTCGGGGCCGCCGACGTACCCGAGAAGCGCCTTTGCCATGATGAATGGTCCTCCACGCTGAGTGACCGAACCAGAACGGTACAGGTCGAGGGGAAGGGGTGACGCACGCTCTGCACGATCAGAGGCAGTGCCGGCTGAGCACAACAGGTCAGACGCTGTGGCTGTACGGCCACAGGGCATGACCCTGCTCGAAAATCGCCATCACGTGCGCGGGTTTCCAGCGTCTCACCAAAGACCGTACGGGTCAACACGATCACCGCGCGCTACAACGCCGCTGTCACCTGCATGGCGGTCGCGTCACGCCACGGGCACCGGCGGTCACACCACCGAGGGTGGTGGATCACTGCTCGATGCGGAGTCAACCACGGTCCGACCGAAATGGCAACCGTTGAACAACACGCGTTGACGCCGACCCGAACGTCACATGACCTACGCCGCTGACCTGCGGTTCTCCGCGCGCCGCCGGACTGCGGGCGAGCCGCCGGGAGATCGTTCCCGGTGTCCGGGCGCCGCCGCGGGGCGGCCCGCTCTAGCGGATCTCGAAGTCGGGGTAGCCGGCTCCGGTGGCGCTCCAGATCTCCGTCACACCGGTGACCCGGCCCGGGGTGTCCGGGCCGCGCAGCAGCGCCAGCAGCCGCTCGCAGTCGGCGCGGCTGCCCTCGGCGACCACCTGCACCCGGCCGTCGTCCAGGTTGGAGGTGTAGCCGGTCAGGCCGATCTCCAGCGCGCGGGCCCTGGTCCACCAGCGGAAGCCCACCTGCTGGACCCGGCCGCGCACCCAGGCGGTGGCTCGGACGTGCTCGTGCATCCGCCCATTCTCTCAGTCCGGGACCGGCCCGTCGTGGCGCCAGCCCGGCGAGTGGATCTCCAGGGTGAGGCCGCCCCGGGAGAGCTCCTCGCCGCACTCCCGGCAGGACCAGGAGGGGTCCACCCGGTGGCCGTGGTGGTGCAGGGTGACCGGGGGCTCCTCCACCATCCAGCGGTCGCCCCAGACCCGCAGCGCCTGGACCACCGGGGCGAGCTGCCGGCCGGCCTCGGTCAGGTGGTACTCGTGGCGCACCGGGCGGTCCTGGTACTGGCGCCGCTCCAGCACGCCGGCCTCCTCCAGCGCCCGCAGCCGGTTGGTCAGCCGGTCGCGCGGGGCCCCGGTGTTGCGCACGATCTGCTCGAACCGGTGGTTGCCGTAGAACAGCTCGCGCACCGCGAGCAGCGCCCAGCGCTCGCCCAGCACCTGCAGCGCGGCGGCGATCGAGCAGGGGCGGGCGGCCGGCTTGGCGGCGGGCTCGGGGCTCATCGCGCCAGCGTGCCACAGCGGGTCGCGGAGTCAAACCGGGCCCGCTCCCCCGGTGGGGAGCGGGCCCGGCCGGGCGGGCGCGCGGGTCAGCGCGCGCGGGTCACCAGTCGCCGCCCCCGCCGAAGTCGCCCCCGCCGCCGAAGTCACCGCCGCCGTCGCTGAAGCTGCCGGAGTCGAAGCCGCCGAAGTCGCCGGGGTTGAAGTCGCCGCCGGTCACGTCGCCGCCCTCGGGGCGGTCGCCGCCGTCCCAACCGCCGCCGCCCTCGTAGCCGGGGCCGTAGCCGTAGGCCGGCGGGGCGGAGAAGACCGAGCCGAGCATGGTGCCGACCAGCAGGCCCGGCAGCAGGCCGGAGCCGTAGCCGCCGAAGTAGCCGCCCGCCCAGGGGCCGTAGGCCGGGCCGGCGTTCCAGTACGGCTGCGGGCCCTGCTCGGTCTGCACGGTGCGGATCGCCGGGTCCTGGCCGCTGGCCAGGCGCTGGGCGTCGGCCGTGCAGACCGGCACCTCGCGGCCGGCGCCGCCGGCCGGGGCCCAGAGCACGTCCTGGCTGGACGGCCCGTGCCGCGGGTCGAAGAAGCACGGCGGGCGGCGCTCCGGCAGCGGCCGGCCGGAGCGGCGGGCGGCCAGGGTGGCCAGCGAGAACCGGCCGTCCTCCAGCGCGGTGGTCACGGCGGTGACGTCGGCCGGCTTGGTGGCCTCGTCCATCGCGCGCTTGGCGCCCTCGTAGGAGTCCAGCGCCTTGGTGTAGTCGGCCCGCTGGACGTCGTCGGCGTCCGGGGCGCCCGGGTTGAAGTCCAGCCGGTCCAGCTCCTCGCCGAAGGCCGTGATGTCCTCGTCCACCACGGTCCGCAGCGCGCGCAGCTCGGCCGCCGCCTGCTCGGCCTTGCGCTTGCGGGAGCGGCGCACCAGCAGGAAGGCGCCGGTGCCGAGCAGGGCCAGCAGCACCAGCGGGACCACGATCACCGCGGCGCTGATCCCGCCGCCGCCGGGCGCGTGGCCGGAGACCTTGGGCGAGGCGTTGGTGACGAAATCGGTCAGGGTGCCGTTGATGTCTCCGTGGTGCGAGTCGAAGGCGGCCTGGGCGTAGTTGTGCGCGGTCCGGGTGCTGATCGCGCCGGGGTCGGACCGGACGTCGAACTGGTCGCCGCGCCAGACGGCGTAGGCACCGACGATGCCGACCTTGGTGCGCAGGTCCTGGAAGACGCTCTTCGCCGGGTACTGGGCGCTGTCCGGGACCACGGCGACGAAGATCGGCTTGTCCGCGTCCTTGATCTTCTTGGTCAGGGCGTCGGCCTGGGCCTGGGAGAACCGGCCGGTCATCGCCGGGTCGACGTAGACCTTGCCTTGCTTGAGGGACGAGGCGGCGTCGTCCAGGCCGCCGGACGCGGCGGCGGAGCCGGGCACGAGCAGGAGCAGCAGCCCGACCAGGACGGCCAGCAGTGCGACCGGCCCGCCCACCCGGGAGCGGCGAAGAGCGATTGTCATATCCCAGACGCTACCGGGCCGCCAACCCGACCGAACCGGAGCCACCGGTTCCCGAACCTCCGCCGCCACCGCCCCGGAACCGTCAATTCCGCCGATCCGCACGCCGGTTGCCCCGGAGGCCAAGGGGGGCCCAACGAAAACCCAAGACTCTTTCTCTTACGCAACAGTTACGTTCACCACACCCCCAGGAGCACCATGCCCGGGCCACGCTCGTCCGCCCCGACCACCGACACCCGCGGCCGCAGCCGCGCCCGGGCAGCCCTGCCGGGGCCGCGCCGCGGCCCCGACGGACCCGTCGGGCGGGCCCGCCCGGCCGGCCGCGCGCGCGGCCGGACCCGCCGCCCCGCACCCCGGGCGGTGCTCACCGGTTCCCTGGTGCTGCCGGTGCTGGGCGCCCTGCTCGACGAACTGCGCGGGGTCGCGCCCGGCGGGGTCTTCGCCCTGCTCACCGTGCTCGGCGCGGTGGGCGCGGCCTGGCTGGCCACCCGGGCCGGCTGGTGGTGGGTGCTCACCGCGGTCGCCCCGGTGGTGCTCGCCAGCACCGCCTGCGCGGAGCTGCTGGGCCGCCGGGACGCCTACCCGGACGACAAGGCGCTGGCCGCCGGCGCCGCCAAGTGGGCCGTGCACGGCTTCCCGGTGATGGCCGCCGCGCTGCTGGCCGCGGGGGCCGCGGTCGCCCTGCGGGTGCTGCTGGAGCGCGGCGGCCGACGGCCCTGACCCGGCCCCGCACCGGGCGGCTTCTCCGCCCTCCGCCGAACAGGGCATAGTGGGGAACGAACCCCCCGTCAGGAGAACTTGTGATCATCGGCTTGGTGACCGCCGTCGCGGCCTCCACCTGCTACGGCCTCGGTTCGGTGCTGCAGGCGGTCGGCTCCCGCCGCTCCGCCCGCGAGGAGGCCGCCCGGCAGACCGCGCCCGCCCAGCTCACCGAGCACGGCGGACCGAGCCTGAGTTCCACCGCCAAGGCCGTGGTCACCTGGGAGTTCATGGTCGGCACGGTGCTGGACTTCGTCGGCTTCCTGCTCGGCGCGCTCTCCGCCCGGCTGCTGCCGCTCTTCCTCTCGCAGACCGTGATCAGCGCCAACCTGGTGATCACCGCGCTCTGCGGGATCAAACTGCTCGGGCTGCGGCTGCGCCGCCCGGAGTGGATCTCGATCGGGGTGGTCTGCGGCGCCCTGGTGCTGCTGGCGGTGGCGGCCGGGCCGGAGGGCACCGGGAGCACGCCGGTCGCCACCCACTGGTGGCTGCTGCTGATCTCCGTGGTGGTGATCGCCGGCGGCTCGCTGCTGGTCCGCCGGCTCGGCCCGAGCGGCGCGGTGGTGGCCGGCCTGCTCTCCGGCCTCGGCTTCGGCGCGCTCGGCATCGGCGTGCGGGTGCTCGACGGGGTGGACCCGTTCTCGCTCGCCGCGCTGCTCTCCGACCCGGCGCTCTACGCGATCCTGGTCGGCGGCATCGGCGGGATGTACCTGCACACGGTGGCGCTGCAGATCGGCTCGGTGAACGGGGCGACGGCCGCGCTGGTGGTCGGCGAGACCGTGGTGCCCGGCATCGTCGGGGTGGTCTGGCTGGGCGACGCCACCCGGCACGGCATGGCCTGGCTGGGCCTGGCCGGCTTCGTGCTGGCGGTGGCCGGCGCGGTGGCGGTGGCGCACTACGGCGAGGGTGAGGGGGCGCTCCAGCTGGAGGCCCGCACCCCCGAGCACGTCTAGCGCGGTCAGTCGGTGCGCTGCCGCGGCACCCGCTGGCAGCGCGGGCAGAAGTAGCTGGACCGGTTCATCCAGGCGGCCCGCCGGATCGGCGTGCCGCAGCGGTAGCAGGGCTCGCCCTCCCGCCCGTAGGCGTCCAGCGAGCGGGAGAAGTAGCCGCTCTCGCCGTTCACGTTGACGTAGAGGCTGTCGAAGCTGGTGCCGCCCACCGCCAGCGCGGCCGTCATCACCTCGCGGGCGTGGCCCAGCAGGGCGGCGGCCAGCGGGCGGGTCAGGGTGGCGGTCGGCCGGTCGTAGTGCAGCCTGGCGCGCCAGAGCGCCTCGTCCGCGTAGATGTTGCCGACCCCGCTGATCAGCGTCTGGTCGAGCAGCGCCCGCTTGACCGTGGTGCGCTTGGCGCGCAGTGCGCCGAAGAAGGCCTCCTCGTCGAAGGCCTGGTCCAGCGGATCGCGGGCGATGTGCGCGAGCGAGACGGGCAGGCCGTCGAGGTCGGTCTCCTCGACCGCGAGGTGCCCGAAGGTGCGCTGGTCGACGAAGCGCAGCTCGCGCCCGCCGTCGGTGAACCGCAGCCGCACCCGCAGGTGGGTCTCGTCCGGGTGGTCCGGCTCCTGCACCAGCAGCTGGCCGCTCATGCCGAGGTGGCCGAGCATCGCGCAGTGCTGATTCCCGTTGGCCTCGCCGACGGGCAGCCAGAGGTACTTGCCGCGGCGCTCGGCCGGGCCGAGCGTGCGGCCGGCCAGCTGGGCGGCGAAGTCCGCGCCGCCGCCGGTCTGCCGGCGGACGGCGCGGGGGTGCAACACGTGGGCCTCGGCCACGGTGCGGCCGGCCACCCAGCGGTCCAGCCCCCGCCGGACCACCTCGACCTCGGGCAGCTCGGGCATCAGGCAGCGGGTGCGGAGCTGTCGCCGTACTTGGCCTTGATCGCGCGCCAGGCGCTCTCGGCGGCCTTCTGCTCGGCCTCCTTCTTGGAGCGGCCGGTGCCGCTGCCGAAGGCCTCGCCGGCCACCCGGGCCGCGGCGTTGAAGGTCTTCTCGTGGTCCGGTCCGGACTCCTCGACCACATACTCCGGCACGCCGATGCCGACCGAGGCGGTCAGCTCCTGCAGGCTGGTCTTCCAGTCCAGGCCTGCGCCCAGCTGGGAGGACTCCGCGATCAGCGGGTCGAAGAGGCGGTGCACGAACTCGGTCGCGGCGTCCAGCCCCTGGTCGAGGTAGACGGCGCCGATCACGGCCTCGACGGTGTCCGCGAGGATCGAGGACTTGTCCCGGCCGCCGGTGCCCTCCTCGCCCTTGCCGAGCCGGATGAAGGTCCCGAGCTCGAGACCGCGGCCCACCTCGGCGAGCGCGCGGGAGTTCACCACCGCGGCGCGCAGCTTGGCCAGCGTGCCCTCCGGCACATCCGGGTGGATGCGGTAGAGGGTGTCGGTGACCACCAGGCCCAGCACCGAGTCGCCGAGGAACTCCAGGCGCTCGTTGGTGGGCAGCCCGCCGTTCTCGTAGGCGAACGAGCGGTGGGTCAGGGCGCGTACCAGAAGGGCGCGCTCGAGCGTGTACCCGAGGCGCCCTTCCAGGACGTCATATGCGGTCGAGGCCGGCCCGCTGCCCGGTTCACCCCCGTTTTTGCGGGGGCCCGACTTGCGGGAGGAGTGAGCGTCCGACATCGATCCGTCCACCCCGCCGATCAGACCGAGAGGACCTGGCGACGGTTGTACGTGCCGCAGCTCGGGCACGCGATGTGCGCCAGCTTCGGCTCGTGGCAGCGGTCGCACGCGACGAGCGCGGGGACGACAGCCTTCCACTGCGAACGGCGGTGGCGCGTGTTGCTGCGCGACATCTTCCGCTTCGGAACAGCCACGGCTACTTCTCCTGGTTCTCGGCGAGACCCTCACGGGTACCGCTGTTCTCGTCACCCTCGTCGCCGTGGCCGGCGGAGAGTCCCTGCAAAGCCGCCCACCGGGGGTCGGCGGCGTCATGGTGGTGGTCCGGGTCGTCGTTGAGCAGCGCTCCGCATTCGGAGCACAGACCCAGGCAGTCTTCCCGGCACACCGGCTGCAGCGGCAGTTCCAGCACCACCGCGTCACGCAGCACCGGCTCGAGGTCGAAGAAGTCGCCCTCCAGCCGGTAAGTCTCTTCCTCGTCGTCCTCGGACAGCTCGTCCTGGGAGGACCCCCGGCCGCGATCGTCGGACTCGGGGTAGTAGTACAGCTCCTGGAACTCCACGTCGACGTCGTCCTCGACGGGCTCCAGGCAGCGCACGCACTCGCCGGTGACGTGGGCCTCGGCGGTGCCCGTGACGAGCACCCCTTCGACCACCGACTCCAGGCGGAGCTCCAGCGCGATCTCGCTGCCGACCGGGACGCCGATCACGTCCTCGATGCCGAAGGCCTCGGGCGCCGGGAGGGTCCGGGACACCTTGCGCATCGAACCGGGGCGACGGCCGAGCTCATGCGTGTCGAACACGAGCGGGTCGCGGTGGTCGAGGCGGTTCACGGTTCCTGACTTCCTGGCGGCGGGCGCATTCCTGCGCAACGCGGTGGCGGTTGGCGGTCCGGGCCGCGGCGTGATGCGCGGGCAGCCGAACGATCCGGCAACGAATGGGCCGGAGTGGTCAGCGTACCCGAGAGCGCGCCCAGCCCCAACTTCGGTCCCGGCTCAGCGACCGCCCAGCTCCCTGAGCCGGGTCATGTCGATCATGCTGGTGTCGAAGAAGCTGGTCTCGTCCAGGGCCGGCTGGGTGCCCTGCTGGTAGCCGTACGGCTGCTGCTGATCCGGCTGGTAGTGGGGCTGGGCCGGGATCTGCTGCTGGTAGCCGCCGGCCGGCTCCTGGTAGCCCGCGTAGCCGGCCGCGTAGGGGTCGGCGTGCTCGGGCTGCTGGTAGCCGTACTGGCCGTGGCCGTAGGCCGCCGCGGCCGGGTCGTAGGCGTAGCCGTCCTGGTGCTGCTGCTGGTACTCGCCGCCCTGGTACGGGGCCTGTGCCGGGTACTCCTGGCCCTGGTAGGCGGGCTGCTGCCAGCCTGCCTCGGCCGGGGTCTGCTCCGGCCAGGACTGCACGGCGGGCACCGCGGGCGGCTCCGGCTCGCGGTACCAGGGCTGCTCCTCCCCGCCGTCGGCGGCGAAGCCGGCGGCCACCGCCTCGGCCCGGTCCTTGAGCTGCTGGGCCTCGTCGGCGGCGGCCAGGTAGGCGCCGAGCTCGTCGATCGGGGCCTTGCCGAGCAGCTTGTCCCGGCCCCGCCCGACCGCCTCCAGGGTGCCGCTGAGCACGGCCTGCAGAGTGGCCAGCTTGAGGTCGACGTACTCGTCCACCTCCGGGCTGGGGCTCACCGCGGGCTGGAACTCCTCGCCGTCCTCCGGCTCGTAGGAGCCCTCGCCGCGCAGCTTGTCCCGGCCCCGGCCGACCGCGCCGAGCGTCTTGGTGAGCACCACCTCGAAGTTGGCCAGCTTGGAGTCGACGTAGTCGTCGGCCTCCTGGCGCTTCACGGCGACCTCCTCGCGGGCCTCCGCGAGGATCTTGTCGGACTCGGCCTGGGCCCGCCGGACCACCTCGGTGTCGGAGATCAGCGAGCCCCGCTCGGCGTGCGCGCCCTGGATGATCCGGTCGGCCTCGCCCCGGGCGTCGGCCACCACCTGCTCGTGGTCGGCCATCACCGACTGGGCGTGCGCCAGCTCCGCGGGCAGTGCGTCCCGCAGGTCCCGGAGCATCGCCACCAGCTCGGCCCGGTTCACCACGCAGGAGGCCGACATGGGCATCGCCCTGGCGTTCTCGACCACGGCGATGATCTCGTCGACTCTGTTCTGCACGTCCACGGGGCTTCTGTCTTTCCGTGAGTACCGCGGGGCGGGGATATCGACTGTACGTCAGAATCCACCGCCCTCGGACCCTTCGGCCCGCTACCGGGCGGCCCGCTCCGCGATCCGCTCCACCAGCCGGGTGTGCACGGTCGGCGGGATCAGGTGCGAGACGTCGCCGCCGTAGCTGGCGACCTCCTTGACCAGGGTCGAGGAGAGGAAGCTCCAGGTCGGCGAGGTCGGCAGGAAGAGCGTCTCGACGCCGGTCAGGCCGTGGTTCATCTGGGCCATCTGCAGCTCGTAGTCGAAGTCGCTGACCGCCCGCAGGCCCTTGACGATGGCCGGGATGGAGCGCTCGCGGCAGTAGTCCACCAGCAGGCCCTGGTGCGACTCCACCTGCACGTTGCCGTAGCCCGCGGTGGTCTCCTCGATCATCGAGATCCGCTCATCGATGCTGAACAGGCCCTGCTTGTTCTTGTTGACCAGCACCGCGACGTGCACCACGTCGTAGAGCTTGGAGGCCCGCTCGATGATGTCGAGGTGGCCGTAGGTGATCGGGTCGAACGATCCCGGACAGACTGCGCGGCGCATTTCGGTGGTGTCCCTTTCGGCAGTTCGCGGCGGCCCGGCTCAGCCGGCCTGTCCGTACCAGAGCGTGCCCTCGCCGTACCGGCGGGAGCGGAGCGCGTCGAAGCCCCCGGGCCAGGCGAACTCGCCGCCCCGGGTGCTGCGTTCCACGGTGACGAGTGCGTCGTCGGTGATCCAGCCCCCGGCCCGGAGTGTGATCAGCATCTCGCGCAGCTCCTGGTCGGTGACCGCGTACGGCGGGTCCAGGAAGACCAGGTCGTAGGGCTGTTCGGGAGCCGGCCCAGCCGCCACCCGCTCGGCCCGGTCGGCCCGCACCTCGGCGCCCGGCAGGCCGATCGCCTTGACGTTGGCCCGCACCACCCGGGCGGCCGACGGGTCCGCCTCCACCAGCAGCACCGCCGCCGCGCCACGGGAGAGCGCCTCCAGGCCGACCGCGCCCGACCCGGCGTACAGGTCCAGCAGCCGGGCGCCGGCCAGCGTGCCGCGCAGCGCCTCCAGGGTGGAGAACATCGCCTCGCGGGCCTTGTCGGAGGTCGGCCGGGTGCCCCGGCCGGGCGGGACGGCCAGCCGGCGGCCGCCGGCCGCCCCGGCGATGACGCGGGTCATACCCATCCTTCGTGCGGTACGGATGCCGAGGATTCGGCACGACCACGCTATACGGGGCGACCGGTGCTCCGACGGAAGGGTTACTCCTAAGGGTTACTCCTGGGGAGTCGCGCCGAGCAGGGCGGGCGAGGCGTAGCGGGACCAGGAGAGGCAGCCGTCGGCGGGCTCGTACTCCGGGCGGCGCGGGTCGTGGCCGAGCTCGCGCAGCTTGGTGCGGACGGAGTCGGGCGTGCGGCCGAACCGGGCGGCTATCCGGGCGATGGTCTCGCCCGCGTGGAACCGCCGGGTCAGCTCCTCCTCGTGCTGGGGCACCCAGGGGGCGCCGTGGCCGGGGTAGAGCTCGCGCAGCACGTCGCGGTCGGGGATCGGCTCGGAGACGTCGGCGACGATGGCCAGCGCGCGCAGCGCGCGGTTGAGCGCGATCCGCAGGTTGGCCACGTCCTCCACCGGCAGCCGCAGCTTGCCGCCGGCCAGCGGGTCGGCGGCGTGGCCCTCGCGCCAGCCGGTCAGGGTGAGGGTGACCTCGCGGTCGTCCTCACTGGAGAGTTCGATGCGGAAGACCTTGTCGCCCAGCGGAAGCTCGTTGAGGTGTCGGAATGCCATGGACGAAACCCCCAAGTGTCGTGCCAGGAGCGCCCCTTGAGGTGCGCCCTGAACACCTTCATTCTCTCCCGGGGCACTGACACTCCGAGCTGCTCAGCCCTTCTCCAGGTAGGCCGCCCGGTCCTCGTCCAGCAGGCCGGCCAGCTCGCTGCGCAGCTCCTGGTGCTCCGCCAGTTCCGGGTCGGCGGCGACCAGCCTGGCGGCCGCCTCGCGGGCCTCGGCGATCACCTCCTCGTCGTCCAGCACCGAGAGCACCTTGAGCGAGGAGCGCACCCCGGACTGGGCCTGGCCGAGCACATCGCCCTCGCGCCGCTGCTCCAGGTCGATCCGGGAGAGTGCGAAGCCGTCCAGGGTGCCGGCCACCGCGTCCAGCCTGGCCCGGGCCGCCGAGCCGGCCGGCATCTCGCTGACCAGCAGGCAGAGCCCGGGCGCGCTGCCGCGGCCGACCCGGCCGCGCAGCTGGTGCAGCTGGGAGACGCCGAAGCGGTCGGCGTCCATGATCACCATGGCGGTGGAGTTGGGCACGTTGACGCCGACCTCGATCACCGTGGTGGCGACCAGCACGTCCACCTCGCCGGCCGCGAACCGGCGCATCACCTCGTCCTTGGCCTCCGGTGCCAGCCGGCCGTGCAGGATCCCCACCCGCAGCCCGGCCAGCGGGCCCTTGGCCAGCATCTCGGCGGTCTCCAGCACGGCCAGCGGCGGGCGGCGCTCGTCGCTGCCGGCGCCGGCGTCGGCGCCGACCTCCTCGGCGGCGTCCTCCGGGGCCCGCTTCCTCCGCTTCTTCGGGTCCTCCTCCTCGTCCCCGATCCGCGGGCAGACCACGTAGGCCTGGTGGCCCTTGGCCACCTCCTCGCGCACCCGCTCCCACGCCCGGGCCAGGAAGTTGGGCTTCTCCAGGGCCGGCACCACATGGCTGGAGATCGGCGAGCGCCCGGCCGGCAGCTGGTCCAGCACCGAGGTCTCCAGGTCGCCGAAGACGGTCATCGCCACGGTGCGCGGGATCGGGGTGGCGGTCATCACCAGCAGGTGCGGCGGCTGGCCGCCCTTGGCCCGCAGCGCGTCCCGCTGCTCCACGCCGAACCGGTGCTGCTCGTCCACCACCACCAGGCCGAGGTCCTGGAACTGCACCTTGTCCTCGATCAGCGCATGGGTGCCGATGGCGATCCCGGCGTTGCCGCAGGCCATGTCGGAGAGCACCTGGCGGCGGGCCGGCACGCCCATCGAGCCGGTCAGCAGTACCACCTTGGTGCCGCCCAGCATCCCGCCGAGCGCCAGGTCGCCCATCATCTCCACGATCGACCGGTGGTGCTGCTGCGCCAGCACCTCGGTCGGCGCCAGCAGCACCGCCTGGCCGCCGGCGTCCACCACCGCGAGCATCGCCCGCAGCGCCACCAGGGTCTTGCCGGAGCCGACCTCGCCCTGCAGCAGGCGGTGCATCGGGTGCTCCGAGGCCAGGTCGTCGAACACGTCGCGGCCGACCTTCTGCTGACCCTCCGTCAGCTGGAACGGCAGCTTGGCGTCGAAGGCCTCCAGCAGGCCGCCGGTCCGCACCGGGCGGGGCTTGGCGGGCAGCGCGGCGGCGGCCAGCCGGCGCTGGGCCAGCGCGATCTGCAGCACGAACGCCTCGTCCCACCGCAGCCGCTCCCGGGCCTGCTCCAACTCGGCCTGGTTGCGCGGGCGGTGGATCAGCTCCAGGGCCTCCTGCAGCCCGATCAGCCCGCGCTCGGCGCGCAGCTCGGCGGGCAGCGGCTCACCGACCTGCGGCAGACAGCTGTCCAGCACCGCCTGCACCGCCAACGAGAGCTTCCAGCTGGGCAGTTGGGCGCTGGCCGGGTAGACCGGGATGAGCTTGCCGGCGAACTGCCGGGCGGTGCTGCTGTCGGCGTCCTCGTCCAGCAGCTGGTAGTCGGGCGAGGCCAGCTGCCGGGTGCGGTTGAACACCCCGACCTTGCCGGCGAACAGGCCCTGGGCGCCGGGGCGCAGCTCCTTCTGCCGCCAGCCCTGGTTGAAGAAGACCAGCGAGAGCCGGCCGCGCCCGTCGGTGACGACCACCTCCAGCCGGTCGCCCTTGCGGCCGCGGAACGGGATCAGGGTGACCTTCTCGATCCGGGCCAGCACCGTGGCGTGTTCGTCCACCTGCAGGTCGTCCAGGCTGGTCAGCTGCCCGCGCTCGGCGTACCGGCGCGGGTAGTGGTGCAGCAGGTCGGCCACGGTGCGCAGCTTGAGGCCGTCGGCCAGCGCCTTCGCGGTGCGCGGGTCGAGGACCTTGGACAGGGGTTCGTCGAGAGCAGCCATCACGCCCTATGGAACACCACCGCGGGGACAGCCCGGCGTCACTCCACCCCGATGAGCAGCGGCGCGCTCTCCTGGCCGCCCTCGAAGACCGCCAGGTCGACCTCCGGGCGCTGCCGCCGCACGTGCGCCACCAACTGGTCGGCCAGGCCCTGCGGGGCCTCCTCGCCGAGCACCAGGGTGACCAGTTCGCCGCCGGCCGCGAGCATCCGGGAGAGCACCTCGGCGCCGGTCTCGGCGATGCTCGGGCCGATCACCGCCACGTCGCCGTCGATCAGCCCGAGCACGTCGCCGGCCTGGCAGACCCCGGCCATGGTCCAGGACTGGCCCTCGGCGACGGCCAGTTCGGCGTAGCGGGTGGCACCGGCCGCGGAGGTCATCGCCACCACGTCCTCGTCGAACCGCCGGCCGGCCTCGTGCACGGCCAGCGCCGCCAGCCCCTGCACCGGCGAGCGGGTGGGCAGCACGGCGATCCGCAGGCCCTCCTCGCGCAGCTGGTCGGCGGCCGCGCCCGCCCCGGCCCGCAGCTCCGGGTCGTTGAGCAGCACGACCACCTCGCGGGCCGCGCACCGGCGCACCGCCGCGGCCAGCTCGGCGCTGGACGGCGGGGCGTCCGGGTCGGCCTCCAGCACGGCGGCGCCGGCCTCCCGGCAGAGCCGGGCCAGGCCCGCGCCGGTGACCACGCTGAGCACGGCCCGCTCCAGCTCCGGCTCGACGGCGGGCTGCCGGCCGGCCCGGGCGGCGGCCTCGGCGAAGTGGGTGATCCGGATCCGGTGCGGGCGACCGGCCCGCACTCCGGCCTCCACGGCGGCGCCCGCGTCGTCCACGTGCACGTGGACGTTCCACAGGCCCTCGCCGCCGCCGACCACCAGCGAGTCGCCGAGCGCGCCCAGCTCCTCGCAGAGCGCGGGCAGCGCGGTGTCCGGCGCGTCCAGCAGGTAGACCACCTCGAAGGCGGGGTGGCCGGGCAGCCGCGGCGGCTCGGGGTGGGCCGGCGCGACCGCCGGCAGGTCCTCGGCCAGCGCCACCGGACCCATCGGGTGCCCATCCGCGACCGCGTCGGCCAGCGCGCCGAGCACGGCGACCAGGCCGCGCCCGCCGGCGTCCACCACGCCCGCCTCGGCCAGCACCGCCAACTGCTCGGGGGTGCGCAGCAGCGCGCCACGGGCGGTGCGGTGGGCGGCGTCGGCCACCTCGGCCAGCCCGCCGGGGACCCGCGCGGCCTGCGCGGCGGCCGCGGCGGCGACGGTGAGCAGGGTGCCCTCGACCGGCTCGGCCACCGACCGGTAGGCGCGGTCGGCGCCCCGGGCCAGCGCGGCCCGCAGCGCCTGGTGGTCGCCGCCGCGCTCGGCCAGCACCTCGGCCACCCCGCGCAGCAGCTGGGCCAGGATCACCCCGGAGTTGCCCCGGGCGCCGAGCTGGGCGCCGCGGGCCATCGCCCGCACCGCCAGGTCCAGACCGGGTCCGGCGCCGTCGGCGAAGCACTGCTCGACGGCCTCGGCGGCCGACTCCACGGTCAGGTAGAGGTTGGTCCCGGTGTCCCCGTCCGGCACCGGGTAGACGTTCAGCGCGTCGATCTCCTCCCGGGCCTGCCCGAGGGCGTCGAGCGCGAGGCGGCACCAGGTGCGGACGGCGGGGCCGTCGAGCGTGTCGAGCACCGGGTCTCCTCCAGGTGAACGCGGCGGTAACGGGATCGGGCCTTTCGGGCCTGCTGTCCAGGCTCACGCAGGTTATCGGGGTGGGCCGGTCGATCGCCCGCCGGAGTGATCCAGCGACCGGGCATGGTAGTTTCGTGGAGGCGGAGCAGTCGTTGTATGCTGCTCCGGTTGCCCGGAACAAGCCGGGCTTCCCCCTTGAACCGACCAGGTCCACGTCGAGTGGTCCCGATGGTTCAGCCGGGGTAATTCGTACGTAAATGATCCTGAAGTCTTGGAGTGACTCCTGTGGCTGCCAACTGCGACGTCTGCGGCAAGGGGCCGGGCTTCGGCAACAACATCTCCCACTCGCACCGCCGTACCCGCCGTCGTTGGAACCCCAACATCCAGACGGTGCGCGCTGTGATCGGGCGGACGCCGAAGCGGCTCAACGTGTGCACCTCGTGCATCAAGGCCGGTAAGGTCTCGCGCTGACGCGCAGACCGGTACGCCGGTCCTCTTCCGATTGGGCGGCTCCTCCTCGCGGAGGGGCCGCCCAATCGCTTTTCAGCACCCGCGCAGCCGCCAGGCGTGGTCCACCGGACCGATCCCGGCGCCCAGCGCGAAGCCGGCCGCGATCGCGCCGGTGACGTACTCCTTGGCGGCGGCCACCGCCTCGGGCACCTCCCGCCCCTTGGCCAGCTCGGCGGCGATCGCGCTGGCCAGCGTGCATCCGGTGCCGTGGGTGTGCCGGTTGTCGTGCCGGGGCGCCCGGAACCAGTGCTCCTCGCCGTCCCGCCCGGCCAGCAGGTCGGCCGGCTCCCCCGGCAGGTGCCCGCCCTTGACCAGCACCCAGCGCGGCCCGAAGGCCAGCAGCGCCTCGGCGGCCGGGCGCATCTCGCCCTCGTCCAGCACCGTGATGCCGGTGAGCTGCGCCACTTCGTGCAGGTTGGGCGTGGCCAGCGTGGCGCGCGGCAGCAGCTGCTCGCGCACGGTGGCGACGGCCTCGGCGGCGAGCAGCGCGTCCCCGTGCTTGGAGACCCCGACCGGGTCGACCACGACCGGGGCCGGGCAGTCGGCGAGCAGGTCGGCGACGGTGGCGACCAGCTCGACCGAGGCCAGCATGCCGGTCTTCACCGCCTGCACCCCGATGTCGTCCACCACACTGCGGTACTGCGCCCGGACGGCCTCGGCGGGCAGCTCCCAGTAGCCCTGGACGCCGAGCGAGTTCTGCGCGGTGACGGCGGTGATCACGCTCATCCCGTGCGTGCCGAGGGCCAGCATGGTCTTGAGGTCGGCCTGGATGCCGGCGCCGCCGCCGGAGTCGGAGCCGGCGATGGTGAGGACGCGGGGGGGTGCTTCTGCGGACATGGCCCCAACCTATCGCCAGGCCTCGGGGCACGGCCCGGACGCACGGCCTCAGAGCACCGCCTCGGACTCCGCCCACTGCTGCCGCGGCACGGTCTTCAGCCGGGTGACCGCGTCGGCGACCGGCGCGAGCACGATCTCGGTGCCGCGCAGCGCCGTGAAGTGCCCGAACGCCCCCTTGTGCACGGCCTCCACGGCATGCCAGCCGAACCGGGTGGCGAGCACCCGGTCCCGCGCGGTCGGGGTGCCGCCGCGCTGCACGTGGCCGAGGATCACCGGGCGGGCCTCCTTGCCGAGCAGGTCCTCCAGCTCGGCGGCCAGCCGGGTGCCGATCCCGCCGAAGGTGCGGTGGCCGAACTGGTCCACGGCGCCGTGGTCGAAGCGCAGCGTGCCGGGCATCGGCTCGGCGCCCTCGGCGACCGCGATGATGGCGAACTTCTTGCCGCGGGCGAACCGCTCCTCGATCATCCGGGCCACCGCCTCGATATCGAAGGGCTTCTCCGGGATCAGGATGCCGTGCGCGCCGCCGGCCATGCCCGCGGTCAGCGTGATCCAGCCGGTGTGCCGGCCCATCAGCTCGACCACCATCACCCGTTGGTGCGATTCGGCGGTGGTCTTCAGCCGGTCGATGGCCTCGGTGGCGACGTGCACGGCGGTGTCGAAGCCGAAGGTGACGTCGGTGGCGTCGATGTCGTTGTCGATGGTCTTGGGCACGCCGACCACCGGCAGGCCGGCCGCGCTGAACTTCTGCGCGGCCGCCAGGGTGCCCTCGCCGCCGATCGCGATCAGCGCGTCGATGCCGAGCTCGGCGGCCAGCTCCGTGCAGTTGTCCACGGCCCATTCGATCCGGTCCCGGCGCACCCGGGCCGAGCCGAGGATGGTGCCGCCCAGGGTGAGCAGTCCGGTGACGTCGTCGTGGCCGACCACCCGGGCCCGGCCCTCGATCAGGCCGAGGAAGCCGTCCTCGATGCCGAGGATCTCGTCGCCGTGCACGTCCTGGCCGCGGTGCACCACCGATCTGATCACCGCGTTGAGCCCCGGGCAGTCACCACCGCTGGTCAGCACACCGATTCGCATGGTCACCCACGTTACTCGGCGAAGTGGTCCCAACCCGCCGACCGCTCCCAGGGCGCGCCGTCGACGGTGACCCGGCCGCGGCCGCCGGAGCGGGCCGGTCCGGTGACCTGGCCGACCACCCGCCAGCGGGCGGGCAGCTGCGCACCGGCCGGGAAGGTGGCCGCGATCGCGTGGTCCTCGCCGCCGGAGAGCACCCAGACCAGCGGGTCCACCCCGACCGCCTGCCCGATGTCGGCCATCTGGGCCGGCACGTCGAACTCGGCGGCCCGCAGGTCGATGTCCACCCCGCTGGCGGCGGCCACGTGGCCCAGGTCGGCGACCAGCCCGTCGCTGACGTCGACCATCGCGGTGGCGCCGAGCTCACTGGCGGCGGGGCCGGCGTGGTAGGGCGGCTCGGGGCGGCGGTGCGCCTCGACGAAGGCCCGGGGCGAGCGGAAGCCGCGGGCCAGCACGGTCAGTCCGGCGGCCGACCAGCCGAGCCAGCCGGTCACCGCGACCACGTCGCCCGGCTGGGCGCCGGAGCGGGTGACCGGGGCGCGGCCCTGGAGGTCGCCGAGCGCGGTGATGGCGAGCGTGATGGCCTCTCCGCGCACCACGTCTCCGCCGACCACGGCGGCGCCGGCCACCTGGCACTCGTCGCGCAGACCGTCCATCAGCTCGGTGGCCCAGGTGGTCGGCAGGTCGGCGGGGACCACCAGGCCGAGCAGTATCGCCGTCGGCACGGCGCCCATCGCGGCGATGTCGGCGAGGTTCTGGGCGGCGGACTTGCGGCCGACGTCGTAGGCGGTGGACCAGTCCCGGCGGAAGTGCCGGCCCTCGATCAGCACGTCCGTGGTGGCCACCACCCGGCCGTCGGGTGCCCGCACCACGGCGGCGTCGTCGCCGGGGCCGAGTTCCACCGCCGGGGTCATCGGGAGCCGGGCGGTGAGTTCCCGGATCAGGCCGAACTCGCCCAGCTCGCCCACGGTCCCCTGCATCTGCCGTCCTTTCGCCCTCGCGGTTCGCGGGCCGCGCGGTGCGCGTCCCGCGCGAAGCGTACGCCTGCCGGGCGGCTCGGGGTCTCCCCTCCCGGGGCCGGTGCGCGGTAGCGTGGTGATCCAGTCTTCCGCGTCGGCGCCCCCGGGAACCCCACCCCCACCGGCCCCTGCCGTGCCGGACCGGTCCCCGGCAGCCGCCGGCAGTCGTGAAGCACCACCCCAGCCGCAGGGAGGTCCTCCGTGGTACAGGCATACATCCTGATCCAGACCGAAGTGGGCAAGGCCACCGCCGTTGCCGAGACCATCGCGCAGATCGACGGCGTGGTCCTGGCCGAGGACGTGACCGGCCCGTACGACGTCATCGTCCGGGCCGAGGCGCAGAGCGTCGACGAGCTGGGCAAGCTGGTGGTGGCGCAGATCCAGCTGGTC
This sequence comes from Kitasatospora sp. NPDC006697, assembly GCF_042869935.1. Classification (NCBI taxonomy): domain Bacteria; kingdom Bacillati; phylum Actinomycetota; class Actinomycetes; order Kitasatosporales; family Streptomycetaceae; genus Kitasatospora; species Kitasatospora sp. NPDC006697. The sequence goes on along the minus strand of NZ_JBIAGU010000039.1, from coordinate 17,273 downwards.
GAGGGCATCACCAGGACGCTCACCTGCCCGGTGGTCCATCTCTGAACTCTGAGCCGGCCCGCAACGCGACGGAGCGCCGCACCCCGCCCGGGGTACGGCGCTCCGTCGTTGTCGCGCGGGTCAGCGCAGGCCGGTGGAGCGGCGCAGCGCGGCCTGCAGCAGGCGGTCGATCAGCTCGGGGTAGGGCACCCCGGTGGCCTCCCACATCTTCGGGTACGCCGAGATGGGGGTGAAGCCGGGCATCGTGTTGACCTCGTTGACCACCCAGCGGCCGTCGGTCAGCAGGAAGAAGTCCACCCGGGCCAGGCCCTCGCAGCCCAGCGCCTCGAAGGCGGCCACCGCCTGGCGGCGGATCTCCTCGGTCTGCGCGGCGGTGAGCTCGGCCGGGATCCGCACCTCGGAGGAGTCGATGTACTTGGCCTCGAAGTCGTAGAACTCGAAGCCCTCGCCGACCAGCACCTCGGCCGGCAGGCTGGGCCGCGGGCCGTCCTCGAACTCCAGCACGCCGCACTCGATCTCGCGGCCCTCCAGCATCGCCTCGACGATCACCTTGGGGTCGTGCCGGCGGGCCTCGGCGATCGCCGCGTCCAGGTCGGCGGGGTCCTTGACCTTGGTGATGCCGATGCTGGAGCCGGCCCGGCAGGGCTTGACGAAGACCGGCAGGCCGAGCCCGGCGATCCGCTCCCGGGCGGCCTCCCGGCCGGCCTCGCTCTCCCAGTCCCGCGGCCGGACCACGGTGTACGGGCCGACACCGATGCCGAAGGACTCCAGCACCCGCTTGGTGTACTCCTTGTCCATGCCGACCGCGCTGGCCAGCACGCCGGAGCCGACGTAGGGCACCCCGGAGAGCTCCAGCAGGCCCTGGAGGGTGCCGTCCTCGCCCCACGGGCCGTGCAGCAGCGGCAGCACCACGTCGACCTCGCCGAGCACCTTGGGCGCGGCGCCGGGCTCGCTCCAGACCACCTCGCGGCTGGCCGGGCTGGCCGGCAGCGCCAGCTGGCCCTCGGCGGACTCCGCCACCTGGTCGACGTCGGGCATCCGGCCGCCGGCGATCGCCATCCGGTCCGGGTCGTCGCCGACCAGGGCCCAGCGGCCCTCGTGGGTGATGCCGACCGGCAGCACCTCGTAGCGGCTGCGGTCGATCGCGCGCAGCACGCCGGCCGCGGTCACCACGGAGACCCCGTGCTCGGAGGAGCGGCCGCCGAAGACGATCGCGACGCGCGGCTTGGCCGCCTGACCCTGGGTGTGCGGTTCGATGCTCATATCGGAAATGAGACTACCGTGCGGTTGTCCCGGTTCCGTGCGGGGAAACCGCCGGTTGCCGCCGTTCGGACGCTACCGCCGCTCGGGCTTCGCCGAGCGCCCCATCAGGTCCTTGAGCACCGCCTGGGTCGGCTTGCCCTTGTGCACCACGTCCACCACGGCCTCGACGATCGGCATGTCGCAGCCGTTGCGCCGGGCCAGGTCGAGCACCGACTCGCAGGACTTGACGCCCTCCGCGGTCTGCTTGGTGGCCGCGATCGTCTGTTCCAGCGTCATGCCCCGGCCGAGGTTGACCCCGAAGGTGTGGTTGCGGCTCAGCGGCGAGGAGCAGGTGGCGATCAGGTCGCCCATCCCGGCCAGCCCGGCGAAGGTCAGCGGGTCGGCGCCGAGCGCCACCCCGAGCCGGGTGATCTCGGCCAGTCCGCGGGTCATCAGGGTGGCCTTGGTGTTGTCGCCCAGGCCCATCCCGTCGGCCATCCCGACCGCCAGGCCGATCACGTTCTTGACCGCGCCGCCGAGTTCGCAGCCGACCACGTCGGTGTTGGTGTACGGGCGGAAGTACGGGGTGTGGCAGGCCTGCTGGAGCCGCCGGGCGACCGACTCGTCGGCGCAGGCGACCACGCTGGCGGCCGGCTGCCGCTTGGCGATCTCCGGGGCCAGGTTGGGTCCGGAGACCACCGCGACCCGGTCCTCGCCGACTCCGGCGACCTCCCGGATCACCTCGGTCATCCGCTTGGCGGTGCCGAGTTCGATGCCCTTCATCAGCGAGACCAGCACGGTCTGCGGCTCGATCAGCGGGGCCCAGGCGGCCAGGTTCTGACGGAGCGTCTGGGAGGGCACGGCCAGCACCGCGAAGTCGGCGCCGGCCAGCGCCCGGGCCGGGTCGGTGGTCGGGGCGACCGCGTCCGGCAGCACGATCCCGGGCAGGTACTCAGGGTTGGTGCGGGTGGCCGCGATGGTGTCCACCAGCTCCTGGCGGCGGCCCCAGAGGCCGACCTCGCACCCCGCGTCGGCCAGGATCATGGCGAAGGGGGTGCCCCAGGAGCCGGTGCCGAAGACGGCGCAGCGGGTGGTCATCTACTCGTTCTCCTCGCCCTGCTGACGCTTGGCCCTGGCCCGGCGCAGCTCGTAGCGCTCGGCCGGCGCCTTCTCCCCGCGGATCTCCTCCAGTACCGCGGTGATGGCGGCGGTGATCTCCTCGGTCGCCTCGCGCAGCACCTGGCTGGTCAGCTCCTTGCCCTGGAACCGGCTCAGGTCCACCGGCGGCCCGGCCTTCACCACCACCCGGCGGCGCGGCCGCAGGCTGATCCCGGCCTTCTTGCCACCCAGTCCGCGCCCGTACGGCGGCACGATCTCGTGCGCGCCCCAGTGCGCCACCGGGATCACCGGAGCACCGGTCATCAGCGCCACCCGGGCCGCGCCGCTCTTGCCGGTCATCGGCCAGAGCTCCGGATCCCGGGTGATCGTTCCTTCCGGGTAGAACTGGACCACCTGGCCGTTCTCGATCGCGGCGGCGGCGGCCCGGAAGGCCCGCGCCGCGTCGGTGGAGTCGCGGTAGACCGGGATCTGGCCCGTCTTGCGGAGCATGAAGCCGATGAACGGCACGTCGAAGAGCGAGGACTTCGCCAGGATCCGCGGCGGGCGCCCGCTGTTGTACTGGAAGTGCCCGTACACCACGGGGTCGATCGCGGAGTTGTGGTTCACCGCGGCGATGAACCCGCCCTCCTCGGGGAAGTTCTCCCAGCCGCTCCATTCGGGCTTCACCAGCACCGTGAGCACCGGCTTCACCAGGACCGCGGCCAGTCGATACCAGACTCCGTAGTCCGCGTTGCCGAATCCGGCGTGAGAGCGGCGGGCCACTCCGGGTCCTCCTCCGTGTGGTGCGGCACCGGGGGTGCCGCGGGATGCGGGCTGATTCGGTCACTACCGCCGGTCATCCTCGCACGGGGGTGCCCTGGCGGCCGCCGACGGGCCGACGGGACAATGACGCCGATGACCGAGCACACCGTACGCCCCCCGGCGCCGCCGGCCTCGACCTGGAGCCTGGTGCTGCCGGTCAAGGCGCTCGAGCGTGCCAAGACCCGGCTGGCGCCGTTCGCCGGGGCGCACCGCCCCCGGCTGGCCCTGGCCTTCGCCCTGGACACCGTGTCGGCCGCGCTGGACTGCCCCGCGGTCGGCCAGGTGCTGGTGGTCTCCCGGGACGGCGCGGCCGGCGAGGCGCTCGCCGCGCTGGGCGCGCTGGTGCTGGCCGACGAGCCGGGCGGCGGGCTCAACGGCGCGCTGTCGCACGGTGCCGCCCATGCGCGACGGCTGCGCCCCGACGCGCCCCTGGCCGCGCTCTCGGCCGACCTGCCGGCCCTGCGCGCGGCCGAACTCGCCCGAGTGCTGGGCGCGGTCCCGTCCGAAGGGCGCGCGTTCCTGGCGGACGCCCCGGGGATCGGCACCACTCTGCTGGCCTGCTCCCCCGGCCGCCCGCTGGCCCCGGCCTTCGGCGGCGCCTCCCGGCGGCGGCACGCGGCCGGCGGGGCCGCCGAACTCGCGCTGCCCGACGTGCCGTCGGTGCGCCGGGACGTGGACACCGCGGCCGACCTGGCCGAGGCGCTGGCGCTGGGCGTCGGTCCGCACACCAGGTCGGTGGCGGCGGCGCTGCCGATCTGAACCAGCCGTAGGATCGGTCACATGCAGGCCACCGCTTTCACCTTCGACCCCGACACCCGGGCGGGCTCCGTGCTGCTCGACGACGGCACCCCGGTGCCGTTCGACGCCGCCGCCTTCGACGCCGGCGGCCTGCGGCTGCTGCGGCCCGGCCAGCGGGTGCGGATCCGCACCGAGGGCAGCGGCGAGGGCCGCCGGGTGGTCTTCGTCACCCTGCAGACCTTCCCGGATCCGCAACAGGGCTGACGCCCCGTCAACCAGCGCCCCGGCCTTGCCCGGACGGCCGAACGCCGCGGCGGCCCGTCCCCCGGTTCCGGGGAGCGGGCCGCCGCGGCGCTGCTGCTTGGACCTGCCACCAGGTGCCCGCAGGGGGCACCTGACCGTGCGTTACTTCGCGGCGGTCTTGCGCGCGGTGGTCTTGCGCGTGGTGGTCTTCTTCGCCGGGGCGGTCTTCTTGGCGGCCGTGGTCTTGGCGGCCGCCGCCTTGGCGGTGGTGGTCTTCTTGGCGGCCGCGGCGGTCTTGGCCGTGGTCGCCTTCTTCGCCGCCGCGGTGGTGGTCTTCTTCGCCGCGGTGGTCTTGGTGGCGGTCGCCTTCTTGGCCGCGGTGGTCTTGGCGGCCGTGGTCGCCTTCTTCGCCGCGGTCTTCTTGACCGGAGCCTCGGCGGCCGCGGCGGCGGCGCGCTTGGTGGCGGCGCGCTTGGTCGCGGCGGTGACACCGCTCTTGCCCGGGGTCAGCGAGCCCTTGGGGGCCTTCTTGACCGACGGGCCGTCCTTCGGGAGCTTCTTGCTGCCGCTGACCAGGTCCTTGAAGCCCTGGCCGGGACGGAAGCGCGGCACCGAGGTCTTCTTGACCTTGACCCGCTCACCGGTCTGCGGGTTGCGGGCGAAGCGCGCGGAGCGCTCCACCTTCTCGAAGGTGCCGAACCCGGTGACCGAGACCCGGTCACCGGCCACAACGGCACGCACCATGGTGTCGAGCACTGCGTCGACGGCCTCTGCGGCAGCCTTGCGACCACCCAGCTGCTCGGCCACCGCTTCGACAAGCTGAGCCTTGTTCACGTCTTCCCCTTCAGAAACGGGCGCCGGATGATTCCATCCGTTCAATTCGCACGTTAGGCATGTATTTGCGGACTTTCAATTACCAAACGCGCGAATCACCCTAGTGTCGCAATGGATTTGCGCGTCCGTGACCTCAGCCGTGGGGCGGGCGCCCCTCGTCGAGGTCCTGCACAAAGCGACTCAACCGCCGCGCCGCCTCCGGGAGATCGCGCTTGGCGGTCTCGGTGACGATCAGCAGTTGCCGGGCGAGAGCGGTCTTTGCTTCAGCGGACACGTGGAGCGCGTGCACGCGGGCGTGAGCCTGCTTCAACCGCTCTGCCACAAGCGCGTAGAGCGCTGCGACTTCCGGTTCGTCCGGCACCTCGCCGACGGGGTCGGCAGAGGTCTCGTTGTCCAGCCGATCGTCAATTCGACTCCCGGGATCCCGGTCCACGAAGTCCGATGACGCGGGATCGCCGCCCGCGTACGGAGGTTCATGGTGCCGGTGCATGCTCTGATTGTGCCATCAACTCGGAGTTGCGACGCGCGGGCCCCGTCTTCCGGCAAATGGAGACGGTATCCGGGGCGTACTCCTGACCGGGCGTGAGGAGTGAACTCCCCCCCGCTACGACCGATGGCCCGCCCCCCGGTAAGGGGGCGGGCCATCGGATTGCGGTGGGTCAGGCGACCGGCTGGGTCCGGGGCTTGAAGCTCGGCCGGGCCGCCTCGAAGGTCGCGATGTCATCAGCGTTCGCCAGCGTGATGCTGATGTCGTCCAGACCGTTGAGCAGGCGCCAACGGACGTTCTCGTCCAGCTCGAACGCGGCGGTCACGCCCTCGGCGCGCACCTCGCGCGCCTCCAGGTCCACCGTGATCTCGGCGTTCGGGTCGGCCTCGATCAGCTCCCAGAGCTGTTCCACCGTCGACTGCGGCAGCACCACGGTCAGCAGGCCGTTCTTCAGCGAGTTGCCGCGGAAGATATCGGCGAATCGCGAGGAGATCACGGCCTGGAACCCGTAGTTCTGCAGCGCCCAGACCGCGTGCTCGCGCGACGATCCGGTGCCGAACTCAGGACCGGCCACCAGCACGGTCGCCCCCCGGCGTTCCGGCTGGTTCAGGATGAACGACTCGTCCTTGCGCCAGGCTTCGAACAGACCGTCCTCGAAACCCGAGCGGGTGACCTTCTTGAGCCAATGGGCGGGGATGATCTGGTCGGTGTCCACATTGCTGCGCCGCAGCGGAACGGCCCGGCCGGTGTGGGTGGTGAACTTCTCCATGGCTCAGACCTCCGCGGGGACGTTGTTCGACAGGTCGCTCGGGGCGGCCAGGCGGCCGAGCACCGCGGTGGCGGCGGCGACCTGCGGGGAGACCAGGTGGGTGCGGCCGCCCTTGCCCTGGCGCCCCTCGAAGTTGCGGTTCGAGGTGGAGGCGCAGCGCTCGCCCGGGGCCAGCTGGTCCGGGTTCATGCCCAGGCACATCGAGCAGCCGGCGTGCCGCCACTCGGCGCCCGCGGCGGTGAAGACCTTGTCCAGGCCCTCCTCGACGGCCTGCAGCGCGACCCGCACCGAGCCGGGGACGACCAGCATCCGGACGCCCTCGGCCACCTGGCGGCCGTCCAGGATCGCCGCGGCGGCCCGCAGGTCCTCGATCCGGCCGTTGGTGCAGGAGCCGACGAAGACCGCGTCCACCGCGACCTCGCGCAGCGGGGTGCCGGCGGTCAGGCCCATGTAGGTCAGCGCGTTCTCGGCGGCGATCCGCTCCTGCGGGTCCTCGAAGTCCGCCGGGTCCGGCACCGAGGCGCCCAGCGGCGCGCCCTGGCCCGGGTTGGTGCCCCAGGTGACGAACGGGGTCAGCTCGCTCGCGTCGATCAGCACCTCGGCGTCGAAGACCGCGTCCTCGTCGGTGGCCAGGGTCTCCCAGTAGGCGACCGCGGCGTCCCAGTCCTCGCCCTGCGGGGCGTGCGGACGGCCCTGCAGGTAGTCGAAGGTGGTCCGGTCCGGGGCGATCATGCCGGCCCGGGCGCCCGCCTCGATGGACATGTTGCAGATGGTCATCCGGGCCTCCATGGAGAGGTTCCGGATCGCCGAGCCGCGGTACTCCAGGACGTAGCCCTGGCCGCCGCCGGTGCCGATCTTGGCGATGATCGCCAGGATCAGGTCCTTGGCGGTGACGCCCTCCGGCAGCTCGCCCTCGACCGTGATCGCCATGGTCTTGAACGGGGCCAGCGGCAGCGTCTGGGTGGCCAGCACGTGCTCGACCTGGCTGGTGCCGATGCCGAAGGCCAGCGCGCCGAAGGCGCCGTGGGTGGAGGTGTGGGAGTCGCCGCAGACCACCGTGGTGCCCGGCTGGGTCAGGCCCAGCTGCGGTCCCACCACGTGGACCACGCCCTGCTCGACGTCGCCCAGCGAGTGGATCCGGACGCCGAACTCGGCCGCGTTGCGGCGCAGGGTCTCCAGCTGCACCTTGGAGACCGGGTCGGCGATCGGCTTGTCGATGTCCAGGGTCGGGGTGTTGTGGTCCTCGGTGGCGATCGTGAGGTCGGTCCGGCGGACCTGGCGGCCGGCCAGCCGGAGGCCGTCGAAGGCCTGCGGGCTGGTGACCTCGTGCAGCAGGTGCAGGTCGATGTAGAGCAGGTCGGGCTCGCCCTCGGCGCGCCGGACGACGTGGTCGTCCCAGACCTTCTCTGCCAGTGTCCGTCCCATCGCGTTCCCTCCAGCCGGCCGCTCTGCCGGCCTGATCGTGGTCGTGGGGTGCCCGTTCCCCGGGGGTTTGTCCGGGGTGCTCCATCAAGGGTGACGGGTTTCTCGCGAGATTGAACTTGCGTCTCGCCCACTGAGACTGCAGTATCGGTGCATGGACAACACTAGCGGCGTCGGCGTTCTCGACAAGGCCGCTCTGGTGCTCAGCGCACTGGAGTCGGGCCCCGCCACGTTGGCGGGGCTGGTCGCCGCCACCGGTCTGGCGCGGCCCACGGCCCACAGACTCGCCGTCGCACTCGAACACCACCGCCTGGTCACCAGGGACATGCAGGGCCGGTTCATCCTCGGACCCCGGCTCGCCGAACTCTCCGCCGCGGCGGGCGAGGACCGGCTGCTCGCCACCGCGGGCCCGGTCCTGACCCACCTGCGCGACGTCACCGGCGAGAGCGCACAGCTCTACCGCCGGCAGGGCGAGATGCGGATCTGCGTCGCCGCCGCCGAGCGGCTCTCCGGTCTGCGGGACACCGTCCCGGTCGGCAGCACCCTGCCGATGAAGGCCGGCTCCGCCGCCCAGGTGCTGCTCGCCTGGGAGGAGCCCGAGCGGCTGCACCGCGGCCTCCAGGGCGCCCGGTTCACCGCCACCGCGCTCAGCGGCGTCCGGCGGCGCGGCTGGGCCCAGTCGATCGGCGAGCGGGAGCCCGGCGTGGCCTCCGTCTCCGCGCCGGTCCGCGGGCCCTCCAACCGCGTGGTGGCCGCCGTCTCGGTCTCCGGCCCGATCGAGCGGCTGACCCGCCACCCGGGCCGGCTGCACGCCCAGGCCATCGTCGAGGCCGCCAACCGGCTCAGCGAGGCGCTGCGCCGCGGCTGACCACCCGTTCCCCCGGGCCGCGCACCCCACCCGGTGCGCGGCCCGTTCACGCATTCCGCCGGAATTCCCCGGAAAACACAGAAGCCCCCGGATTCCGGGGGCTTTCTTTACTGGCTGGGATACCAGGACTCGAACCTAGACTAACTGAACCAGAATCAGTCGTGCTGCCAATTACACCATATCCCACAGCAACCAGCCGATGGTTTTCGACCACCGGCTGGTTCACTGGTACCCCCGACCGGATTCGAACCGGCGCTACTGCCGTGAGAGGGCAGCGTGCTAGGCCGCTACACAACGGGGGCTCACCATGCCGCACGGGACGAAGCCCGCACTGCGTACCCCCGACCGGATTCGAACCGGCGCTACTGCCGTGAGAGGGCAGCGTGCTAGGCCGCTACACAACGGGGGCTCCTGCTATGCAATTCACTTACTGCATTGCGTACCCCCGACCGGATTCGAACCGGCGCTACTGCCGTGAGAGGGCAGCGTGCTAGGCCGCTACACAACGGGGGCTTGCTGTTCCCGCATCGCTGCGGGGTACTGCGCTGGGGTACCAGGACTCGAACCTAGACTAAATGAACCAGAATCACTCGTGCTGCCAATTACACCATACCCCATCAGAACTCAACCCCTGCTGGAGTCTTGCTCGGATGTTCGCTCCGCGGTTCGGGGGGTGGTGACCGGTGAGGTCTCTGGTCCCTCTCCGTTGCCCTCCCGGGCGGCGCAGAAAGAACATTACCCGACGCCCGGCCCCGCTCCAAAATCGATAACCGCAGGCAGGCCCGCCGGGGCCGCGGACCCGGCCCCGGCGGGGCGCCGTGACCAGGTCCGCGGGCGGCTCAGGAGGCCGGCAGGGCGTCCAGCGCGGACCGCAGCCGGCGCAGCGTCTCGGGCCGGCCGAGCAGCTCCATCGACTCGAAGAGCGGCGGGGAGATCCGGCGGCCGGTGACGGCCACCCGCAGCGGGGTGAAGGCGAACTTGGGCTTGATGCCCAGGCCCTCCACCAGCACCTCGCGCAGCGCCGCCTGGATCGGCTCCGGGGTGAAGTCCGCCAGCTCCTCCAGCGCCTTCACGCTGGCCTCCAGCACCGGGCGGGAGTCGGCGGTCAGCGCCTTGGCGGCGTCCTCCGGGTTCACCGCGAACTCGGCCGGGTCCACGAAGAGGAAGCCGAGCATGTCGGTGACCTCGGAGAGCACCACCATCCGCTCCTGGGTGAGCGGGGCGGCCCTGCGCAGCAGGTCGAGCTGCTCGGCGCCGGGCTCGGCCGGCAGCAGGCCGGGGGCCTGGAGGTACGGGACCAGCCGCTGGACGAAGTCCTCCGGCTCCAGCAGCCGCAGGTGGTCGGCGTTGATCGACTCGGCCTTCTTCAGGTCGAACCGGGCCGGGTTGGCGTTCACCTTGCCGATGTCGAACGCCTCGACCAGCTCGGCCATGGAGAACCGGTCCCGGTCCTCGGCCAGCGACCAGCCCAGCAGGGCCAGGTAGTTGAGCAGGCCCTCGGGCAGGAAGCCGCGCTCCCGGTAGAGGTTGAGGCTGGCCTGCGGGTCGCGCTTGGAGAGCTTCTTGTTGCCCTCGCCCATCACGTACGGCAGGTGGCCGAAGAGCGGGGTGGTGCCGTTGCCCACGCCGATCTCGGCGAGCGCCGCGTAGAGCGCGATCTGACGGGGCGTCGAGGAGAGCAGGTCCTCGCCGCGGAGCACGTGGGTGATGCCCATCAGGGCGTCGTCCACCGGGTTGACCAGGGTGTAGAGCGGGGCGCCGTTGGCCCGGACGATGCCGTAGTCCGGCACGTCCTTGGCCTCGAAGGTGACGGTGCCGCGGACCAGGTCCTCGAAGGCGAGCGCGTGGTCGGGCATCCGGAACCGCAGGATCGGCTGCCGGCCCTCGGCCCGGTAGATCGCCTTCTGCTCCTCGGTCAGGGTGCGGCACAGGCCGTCGTAGCCGGAGGGCAGGCCGGCGGCGCGGGCCGCCTCGCGGCGGGCGTCCAGCTCCTCGGTGGTGCAGAAGCACTCGTAGGCGTGCCCGGCCTCGTGCAGCCGGCGGGCCACGTCCGCGTAGATGTCCATCCGCTGGGACTGCCGGTAGGGCTCGTGCGGGCCGCCGACCTCGGGGCCCTCGTCCCAGTCGAAGCCCAGCCAGCGCATCGCGTCGAGCAGCTGGTTGTACGAGTCCTCGGAGTCCCGGGCCGCGTCGGTGTCCTCGATCCGGAACACCAGGGTGCCGCCGTTGTGCCGGGCGAAGGCCCAGTTGAACAGCGCGGTGCGGACCAGGCCGACGTGCGGGTTGCCGGTGGGGGACGGACAGAAGCGGACCCGGACGTCCGGGTTTGCTGCGTTAGCCACGCTTGATCACCTTGTTGGTGAGAGTGCCGATGCCTTCGATGGAGACGGCGACCTCGTCGCCGACGTGCAGGGGTCCGACACCCGCGGGGGTGCCGGTGAGGATGACGTCGCCCGGGAGCAGCGTCATGGCCTCGGAGATGTGCGCGATCAGCTCGGGGACGCCGCGGACCATCAGCGAGGTGCGCCCGGTCTGGCGCAGCTCCCCGTTGACCGTGCAGGTGATGGCCAGGTCGGCCGGGTCGAGGCCGGTCTCGATCCACGGGCCGAGCGGGCAGGCGGTGTCGAAGCCCTTGGCCCGGGCCCACTGGCCCTCGCGCTGCTGGACGTCGCGCGCGGTGACGTCGTTGGCGCAGGTGTAGCCGAAGACGACCTCGGGCACCCGGTCCACCGGCACCTCGCGGCACATCCGCCCGATCACCACGGCCAGCTCCGCCTCGTGCTGCACGTCACTGCTGAACGGCGGGTAGGCGATCGCCTCGGTCGGGCCGATCACCGAGGTGGAGGGCTTGAAGAAGGTGAGCGGGACGTCCGGGACCTGGTTGCCGAGCTCGGCCGCGTGCGCCGCGTAGTTGCGGCCGACCGCGACGATCTTGCTGGGGAGCATCGGGCTGTGCAGCCGGACCGCGGCCAGCGGGTAGCTCTCCCCGGTGGGTTCGGGGGTGCCGAACGGGTGCCCGGAGAGCGCGTGCACCACCAGCGACGCCGGCTGGTTCGGGTCGCCCTCGACCACGCCGAAGGAGACGCTGCCCGCGGCCGCTCCTTCACGAACTGAGAATCTCGCGATACGCACGCTGGGCGACCTTTCCGGTACTGGGGTCGATTCCGCCCCAGGCTATCGCCCGGGGAACGGGCGAGGGCGCCGCCACCAGGGGTGACGGCGCCCTCGACCAGGAGTGTGAAGGAGGCGTCTCAGCTCTCCTGCTGCTGCTTGGGCACCACCATCAGCTTGGTACGGCGCGGGTTCGCGGTGCTGGTCGGCAGCTCGCGGGCGTACTCGACGGCCTCCACCGAGCGGCCGCCGGGAAGCTGGCTGAAGTCCTCCAGCGAGGCCAGCGTCGTCCGGCGCGGGTTCGCCGTGGAACGGGAGCCGAGCGTCGACGGGTTGGGCTTGGCCGGCGTCTGGGACATCGATTCACACCTTCGGTTTCGGGACGGGTGCCATCGCGGTCTCGTGGCACGCCTCCTGGTCGCAAGGAGCCAGGGTAGGGATCTCATTCCACAGTGGCCGTGACCAAAGCTACACATTGGCCTGTGATTTTGCTCACAATTTCGCCGACAAGGCCCGCATACTGGATATTTCACCCAAGAAGTAAATTCCGACAATTCGGAACTGTCCGGCATACCGGAAGGCCGTTCGAGTGGCGTTCACCTGGCCGCCAGTCACGGAGTGTCCGAAAAGGCCCGGATTCCTGCCCCCGCTCGCACCGTCCGTGAGGCACCGCGCGCGGTCGGTAGCACCGCTCCGGCCGCCACCCCGCCCCTTGTTGGACTCCCCCCGCTGTGCTGGAATGCCACGAACCGCCCTAGGTCTACCCATGGCGGCCCGAGTGCATTCCCGATTCCACGGGATTGCCGACATGAACTCGACACCGCCCCGGCCTCGCGGCCCAGGGGCGCCCGGTCCAGAGGTTGCGACGCCAGTGCAGGGACGTTTCAAAAGGGGTAGCGGCGCCGCAGGCCAGGCCGAGTCGCCGGAGCCCCTCGCTGCCCCCCACCAGTCGGAGCCGGACGCCGTTCCCGGTGATCGGCTGGTCAACGGAGAACCGGACGGCGAGCAGGACGCCGGACCGGACGCGCAGGACGAGGCCGGCCGGCTCTCCCGGGCCCGGCTGCGCACCACGCTGAACCGGCGCCGGGCCACCGGCCTCGGCCGCCTCCGGATGCGCAACTGGCGCATCCGGACCCGTCTCATAGCCCTGCTGCTGCTCCCCGTGGTGGTCGCGCTCGCCCTCGGCGGCCTGCGCATCAACGGGTCGATGCAGAGCTCCCAGCAGCTGGCCCAGATGGCCAACCTGAGCGACCTCGCGGTCAAGGCGACCCAGCTCGCCGACGCCCTGGAGACCGAGCGCGACATCAGCGCCGGCCCGCTGACCGCGTTCCCGACCGTGCAGGACGACACGGTCACCACGGCCCGTCGCACCACCGACGACCTGACCAAGGCGTACAACACCCGGGCCGACTCCTTCGACAACCTCGACCTGGCCGGCGGCAACTCCCTGCTCATGCAGGTCCGCAAGGACATGGTGCTGCTGTCGAACTTCCGCAACAACGCCTACAACCAGGTCAACAACATCGAGGCGACGGTCGCGTCCTACGACACGATCATCAAGGACCTGCTCTCGATCAGCCAGGAGATCGCGCTCGGCTCGGACTCCCCCGACCTGGTCAAGTCCACCCGTGCGCTGGAGCAGTTCTCGCTGGAGAAGGAGAGCACCTCGATGCAGCGCGCGCTGATCAGCGCCGCGCTGGCCCGCCCGGGCGGCCCCGACCTCTCCTCCTCGGACCAGTCCTTCGGTTTCCGTCTGACCACCGCCGACCAGAACGCGGCCGCCAACTTCAACGCGATCTACGGCACCACCCAGGCGCAGAAGCTGCGCGAGCGGCTGACCTTCAACCCGGAGATCAACCAGTCCGACCGGTTCGCCGGCCAGGTGCTGCAGGCCAACGGCATCAGGCAGGCCGACACCCGCGGCTTCAAGGACTGGTACGACCAGGCCTCGGTGAAGATCGACGCCGAGCGCTCGATCGAGAACCAGCTGCTCGAGGAGCTCAAGGGCAAGGCCCAGTCGCTGCAGTCGCAGGCCGACAACGACGTGATCCTCAACGGCGTGCTGGTCGCGCTGGTGCTGCTGGTCGCCGTGGTCGGCGCGGCCCTGATGGCCCGCTCCATGGTGCGCTCGCTGACCAAGCTGCAGACCGCGGCCGAGGACGTCGCCGAGCGGCGGCTGCCCGAGCTGGTCAAGACGCTCTCCGAGAGCGACCCGCACGAGGTCGACGTGGCCGTGGAGCCGGTCGGCATCGACTCGGCCGACGAGATCGGCCACGTGGCGCACGCCTTCGACATGGTGCACAGCGAGGCGGTCCGGCTGGCCGCCGAGCAGGCGCTGCTCCGCGGCAACATCAACTCGATGTTCACCAACCTCTCGCGCCGCAGCCAGGGCCTGATCCAGCGCCAGCTGTCGCTGATCTCCGAACTGGAGAGCCGCGAGGCCGACCCCGACCAGCTGGCCAGCCTCTTCAAGCTCGACCACCTCGCGACCCGCATGCGCCGCAACGGTGAGAACCTGCTGGTCCTCGCGGGCGAGGACCCCGGCCGCCGGTGGACCCGCCCCGTCCCGCTGGTCGACGTGCTGCGCGCCGCCGCCTCCGAGGTGGAGCAGTACGAGCGCATCGAACTCGCCTCCGTGCCCTCGGCCGAGGTGGCCGGCCGGGTCGTCAACGACCTCGTCCACCTGCTCGCCGAGCTGCTCGAGAACGCCACCTCGTTCTCCAGCCCGCAGACCCGGGTCCGGGTCACCGGCCACGCCCTGCCGGACGGCCGGGTGCTGATCGAGATCCACGACACCGGCATCGGCCTGAGCCCGGACGACCTGGCCGAGATCAACGAGCGGCTGGCCAACCCGCCGACCGTGGACGTCTCGGTCTCCCGCCGGATGGGCCTCTTCGTGGTCGGCCGCCTGTCGCTGCGCCACGGCATCCGGATCCAGCTGCGCCCCAGCGACTCCGGCGGCACCACCGCGCTGGTCATGCTCCCGGTGGACGTCACCAACTCCGCCGACCGGCGCGGTCCGCGCCCCGGCGGCCCGCAGGGCAAGGCCGCCCAGCGCGGCGTCGGCCCGACCCCGCGCCAGCAGCGCGCCCCGCTGCCCGGCGGCGAGGCCCCCGGCCTGCCGCAGCGTCCGGCCCCCGCGCTCGGCCAGGGCCCCGGCGGCGCCGGTGCGCCGGCCGGCCGCCCGCAGCTGGGCCAGGGCCCGAGCGGTCCGGGTGCGCCGGCCCCGCAGGGCGGCCCCGGCCTGCCCACCCGCGAGGTCGGCCAGGCGCTGCGGGAGACCCCGCCGGCCGGCCGCCCGCAGCAGCCGCAGCAGCAGGGCCGCCGCCCCGCTCCCGGCGGGCCCGGTATGCCGCGCCGCGGCGGCGCCCCGATGGCGCCCGGCGCCCCCGCCGGCCCCGGTGCGCCCGCCATGCCAGCCGCGCCCACCGCGCCGCAGGGCCACGGGCGTCCCGCCGAGCAGCCGCAGCACGGCTGGGCGGACGGCCGCACCCAGGGCCGCCCGGCTCAGGCCCCGCGCACCGACGTCGGCCCGAACGGCCGCCCGGCCGGTCTGCCGCAGCGCCCGGGCGTGCCGAACGCCGCCGCCGCGCAGCAGCACGGCCAGCTGCCCCGGCAGGACGACCTGCAGGGCCCGCCGACCCTGCAGCAGCCGGTGCTCGGCTCGGCCCCGGCCGAACCCGCCGAGAGCACCGCGCCGTTCGCCCGGCCGCGGTTCGAGGCCAGCGAGATCGACCCGCGCGACCCGCTGGGCCTCGGCCTGGTGGAGCCGGTGCTGCCGAGTGTCGGCGCGCCGCAGCCGCAGCAGCGCGGCGGCCAGCAGCCGCCGGCCGAGCAGTACGGCCGGCCCGCCGAGCCGTCCCCGTTCGCCCCGCCGCAGCAGCAGCTCCAGCAGCAGGCTCCGCAGCAGCCGTACGGCCAGCCCGCGCTGCCGCCGCGCCGCGCCGAGCACGGCCAGGCGCCGGGCGAGGATCAGGCGTTCCGCAACGGCGGTGCCAGCCGGATGGCCTCGGTCCAGGTGAACGACACCCGGGATCCGCAGCAGGGCCGCCAGCCCTACCAGCCGCAGCGCCCCGGCACCACCGCGCCGGACCTCCACTCGGCGGCCGCCCAGCCGGGCCGGCCCTCGATGCCCGGTCAGCAGGTGCCGCAGCAGTCCCAGCAGCAGCCTCCGCAGCAGCCGATGCCGGCTCAGGGCCAGCCTCAGAGCCAGCCGCAGGGCCGGCCCGGTCCGGGCGAGACCCCGTGGCACACCTCGGCGAACGACGAGCGGTGGCGCCGGGCCGAGCAGCTGCGCGAACCCACCTCGGACGGCGTGACCCTCTCGGGCCTGCCGCGCCGCACCCCGCAGGCCAACCTGGTGGCCGGTACCGCCGAGGCGGCGCCGCTCTCCGGCCCGCAGGTCTCCCGGGCGCCGGAGGAGGTGCGGGGCCGGCTGACCAACCTGCGCCGCGGCATCCAGCAGGGCCGCCGGGCCGGCGCCGAGTCGACCCAGCAGACCCCCGCCGTCGACCGGTCGTTCGACGGTTTCGGCAACCCCACCGCTGCCGGTGACGGTCAGGGGGGCTACCGTTCTGCGGCACCGGAGGGCAACGGCTTCGGTCCGGAGAGCGGCTACGGCTTCGGCACTCAGAACCAGGAGCGTTGAGTTGAGTCAGATGAGTCAGGCAGCCAGCAACCTGAACTGGCTGATCACCAATTTCGTGGTGAACACCCCCGGGGTGTCGCACACGGTGGTGGTCTCCGCCGACGGGCTCCTGCTGGCCATGTCCGAGGGCTTCCCGCGCGACCGCGCCGACCAGCTCGCCGCCGTCGCCTCCGGCCTGACCTCGCTGACCTCCGGCGCCAGCCGGATCTTCGAGGGCGGCGAGGTCAACCAGACCGTCGTGGAGATGGAGCGCGGCTTCCTCTTCCTGATGGCCGTCAGCGACGGCTCCTCGCTCGCGGTGCTCGCCTCCCCCGACTCGGACATCGGCCTGGTCGGCTACGAGATGGCCCTGCTGGTCGACCGGGCCGGGGCGGTCCTCACCCCGGCCCTCCGCGCCGAACTCCAGGGCAGCCTCCTGCACTGATCGGGAGTCAGACCACCCTCCGTCGGGCCCGGCCGCGCGTACCGGGCCCGACGTCCCATCCCACAGCTGACGCGACTTCAGCAGCAGCGCAAGGAGGATCCAGATGACGCCCCCGACACCGGCCGGTTCATACGGCAGCGGGTACGGCTCCGGCTACGGCGACCAGGGCGGCTACGAGCAGCAGCCGCTGGTCCGGCCGTACGCCATGGTCGGCGGCCGCACCCGCCCCCGGTACCAGCTCGCGATCGAGGCGCTGATCTCCACCACCGGGAACGCGGCCCGCTCCGGCGGCCTGCTGCCCGAGCACCAGCGGATCGTCCAGCTGTGCCAGGAGGTCAAGTCGGTGGCCGAGATCTCGGCCCTGACCGGTGTGCCGCTGGGGGTGGCCCGGATCCTCGTCGCCGACCTGGCCGAAGCCGGCCTGGTCGCCATCCACCAGCCCGCCGCCGCCGGCGAGACGGGCGGAACGCCGGACGTCACGCTGCTCGAAAGGGTCCTCAGTGGACTTCGCAAGCTCTAGCCCCGCCGCCACCCGGGCCACCACCTCCGCGAAGATCGTCGTCGCGG